>JAKADJ010000283.1 GCA_021820645.1 Bacillota bacterium | reverse complement strand
GTGTGGTTGCCCGTAAAACCAAGCTCATTGAAAAAGTAGTCGTTAAGAGCCTCGATCAATTCTCGTCCTCGGGTTAAGCCGCGTTCGTCCCAAAGGGTTTTAAAATCCCCCGCAATATTGTCGAGCATCTCGCGGTAATGGGCCCGATTAATGTTCGGATACCCGGACTCGGCGATAAGGAATGCCCCTTCCTCCAGATCGAGCCAAGCCGAGGGCATAGATGAGAACTCTTCGAAACGGCTGCCCAATTCATCGAGCCGTAGACGTTCCAAAATGCTATAGACCCGGGTCCGCACGTGTGGGTCCAATGAATCCCGGGCTTCCTCCAAAAAGGGCTGGGCATCGTGGCGCGATTCCAGAAGAGTTTTTCTCGCGATCTGCGCCGTTTTGATATCGTCATCCCCTAATAGGTGAATCAATGCTCGGATTTCTCGTTCGGTTAGCGATTTCATGCGACGCCGCTCCTTTCTGTCCTACCGCAAGCCGGGTTGGCTTATACCCTATTATATAGAACAACCGTCACCCATGTGACGGCGCTAGTCAGCCGTATCATATTATTCGCGGTTGACGGCCATTTTCCTGCTGCTCCTTAAAGATTTAAAGCAGGTCCATACGATGACGATCCGTCATCAATGTTTTTGGGTTGAAGGATTACTCGATGTTATCATCATTATGCCCAATGACGCTTGGTTTAGCACCAAAAAGGCCACGGATCCCTTAATATCCCAAAAGTTTTTCGGGCCACGAAGAGGAATGTCGGCCGACTATCGACCACAACACTAAAGGACAGGACCCGGCCCGACTGCCGCGACGGTGCCCAGAATGGCGGACCTCTGAGCCCCGGTCACCGAGGGACAATTGGCCGGTTCTTTACGCATAGTGGCTCGTGCCAAAAGGGCAAAGGCAATGGTCTCGACTTGATCCACCGCAATACCCAGAGACGCAGTGGTCCGCACCGGGATATCTTTAAAGGCCTCTTGGAGCCGGCCTAAAATCCAAGGGTTCTTAGCGCCGCCCCCAGCTACGTACAGGACGTGGGTCGATCCAAGGCATGTGGTGCCCTGGGTAATGCTGGAGACGGTTAGCCACGATGCCGTCGTGATGGCATCAAGTGGCGCCAGATGTTTAAACTTCTCTAGATAACGCGTGCCGAAGAGTTCTCGGCCGGTAGACTTCGGAGGCCGTTTTGCAAAGAAGGGGTCTCGTAGCAGCGTATCCAATAGCGCAGCATCTAAGGCACCGGCTGCCGCCATCCGGCCTCCTCGATCCATCTTTAGGAGGCCATCGCTGTAGTGGGCACTCAGGGCATCGATAATCATGTTCCCTGGACCTAAATCACTGGCTACCGGCGGGCGTGACGGATCCGGGTCGATGAGGGTCACGTTGCTGATTCCACCGATGTTAAGAACGGCCACGACACGTGAGGGGTCGTAAAACATGAGGCGGTGGGCGTAGGGAGCCAACGGTGCCCCATGTCCACCTAAGGCCAGGTCGCTCAACCGAAAATCCCCAACGGTGGTGACCCGGGTTCGGTTGGCGACCCAACTCGGTGAACCGAGTTGCCAACTAAATCCCAGTCGACCGGGTTCGGGCGGTTGGTGCCATACGGTTTGTCCATGCATGCCGACCGCCTCAATTTCTCCCGGCTCGGTCTCGCGTTGTTGCAAGAGTCGGACAATGACCGTGACATAGGCCTCGGACACCGATTGGGACAACCGCAGGATTGACGGCGCGGGAAAAGGGGTGCCGTCAGCTAACGCCAATAATTCTTGGCGCACAGAGGGTTCCCACTCTATGAAATCGTGCCCCAGCACTTGCACCTTAAGGGGCATATGGTTGTTGTCCGGTACGTCGATTAAGGTGGCGTCAATACCATCCAACGACGTGCCGGACATGACCCCAATATACTTCACGCGACGACCTCCCTCTTCAGGTCATTCACCATCATTGAGATGATATCAGTTGTGGTAGATGTGATCGATATCGGACGCGATGGTGGTATTCTAGGAAAAGATGTCTTGGCGGTCTAGATGTGTACCCAACTAGGAGGAGAATACTTGTGCCAGAATTTCTGACCGACGTCCGACGAATTTTGACCCACCTTGCCCGAATCTCTATCTCCGCACCTTCCGTTCAAATCGCTGTGGGCTTTTTGCTAGCCAACCCGAGTCGGGTGCGGTTCGTCAGTCAAATCGCGGAAGGGCCGGGTCTGGCCATGGCAATTTCCGTGCATCGGCGTATTGAAATTCCGTTGGCTCCGTGGCAGGGTTTCATTAATGGGGTTCCGGTCCCTGACCCTTTACTGTGGATGGAAGCGGCTATGGGTAAGGATGGACAGGTCATTACCGTAAGAATTTCAACGGATGATTTTGAACTAATTCAACGTCTTAGCCCCATGGTGACCAAGGATGCGGAGCGTCATCGACGCGCGGAACTAAGCGATCGGGTGCAAAATCTACGTCACGATCTCGACCAAGCCCTAGATCTTTATAACGAGGTGCGCCACGTCATGGAAGTGGATCAAGATCGTCATGCGGAACTTTCGAAATTCTTGGGGATAGCCGAGCAGGAGATGCAAGGCATTGGCCAAGAACTGAAGTTTTTACGTAGCCGCCTAGAGTCGACGGAAGAAGAATAAATAACTGGGGCAGGGTTTCTCGGCACGGAGAAGTTGGATTTTGATCGTGCTTCAGCGGCACCCCCTCCTGAGAGTGACCTACTTACCGTTTTCGCTTCGCTTAGGAAAGGGAGTTTCCTGTCTTATCGAGCACCGCTTGCCATCGTACATCTCGCCCCCGTCAAATGAATGAGCATCGTTAGTGTCCACTGCATTCTTCATTAAGACGGCGGGGGGTCGAGCGACATCAGCGCTGATTTGGGATACTATAGGAAAGAAGGGAAAAGAGGAAGGGCTTATGAACGCATCGTTGGCGTCGTTGGATCAACGTACCAAGCGCCTAAGTCAACATCGGCCGCTCCCAGTGGAAACACGCCGGTCGCTAGCTGAGGCCTTGCGAACGCGTGTCACTTATGCGTCCAACGCCATTGAAGGCAACCGCTTGACCTTAGCCGAAACGCAGGTCGTGTTGTCCGGAATCACTGTGGGCGGCAAATCTTTACGCGATCATCTAGAGGCCATTGACCATGCGGAAGCCTGGGATGCCATGCTAGAGTGGGCTCGTTCCGATGAACCGATTACGTCTTTTTTATTGCGTACCTTGCACGGACTGGTGTTGCGACGATCGCAGCCGGAGCATGCTGGGCTCTATCGTCAGGTGTCCGTTGCTATCGCGGGCAGCCCGCTGGTGCCTCCAGACCCCATCATCGTTCCCGGCGCCGTCGATGAGTTACTAATAACATTGCAACATGTAGGCACTCACCCGGTAGTGTCCGGGGCCATCACGCATGCCAGGTTGATGGGAATTCACCCGTTCATTGATGGAAACGGCCGCACGGGACGGCTACTACTCAACCTCTGGCTCATTCGCCACCAGTATGTCCCTGCCATTTTAGAACCCGCTGATCGGCCCGCGTACCATGCCGCACTGCAGGCCGCGGACGGCGGTGTTTATGACCCAGTGGTTGACGTGGTGGTTCACGGCATCTCCCGAACCCTTAGTGTCTATGAAGAAGTGCTGCGACTAGGACAGGAACCGCCACTGGAACCACCGGTTCCCAATTTGTAGCCATCTCTAACATGTAAACCCGAGTGTCTCCTTTGTGGAGATGTCCTATTTTGCGCCACGTTGCGAAATGCACCCCATCGTAGCCTCGACCACGATCAATCCCGACAGCATATGGCATGTCTCGGTAGCTACGTATTGCCCACCCAAATTTGGACAGTCTAAGTTCTGTGACAGAAATCGGGTTGAGGAGGACGACGAGATGCCGCAAGTATCGGTACGGTGCACTGTGGACAACTGTTATTTTTGGGCTCAGGAGAACTTTTGCAATGCAGACAGCATTCTCATTACGACAGACCGGGCCGCCAGTCAATACCCCGACGCAGTGGATTCGAAAG
>JAKADJ010000282.1 GCA_021820645.1 Bacillota bacterium | reverse complement strand
CCTTAGGATGTGAGCGAAAAAGACGGGTGACGTAGCTCTCACTAATATCTTCGGCCCGATCCATCACCGAGACGATGCGGATGTTGTAGGCATCAGCTTGAGGCATTTGGATGGCCTTTTCCAAAATGGAGAGGTCTTCTTTCACCAGTTCCTCGTCGGCATCCATGACCAGCACCCAGGGCGTCTTAACGGCGTCTAGGCCCACGTTGCGGGCCTTGGCAAAGTCATTCGGCCAGGGGATGTGAATCACCCGAGCCCCAAAGGATTCCGCAATTTCTACCGTCCGGTCGGTGGACCCGGTATCGACAATGACCATGTCGTCAACAATCCCTTTCACCGACTCGAGGCATTGGGGTAAGAAGAACTCCTCATTTCTGACAATCATGGCAAGCGTAAGCAGGTTGTTCATGGTTCGGTCCTCTCCCGATGCTGTTTTGTCCAGTATAGCGAAGACCGGGGGAAAGCCGCGAGAAATAAGAAGCAGGAATGCCCGGATTTTGGTTCGTCGTGCCTTAGGGGAAGAGTAGTATGGGTCGCTGGGTGCGGGGGTGTCGCACCTCAATCAGATCGGTGTCATAGATAGTGCGAATGGTGGGATCGGGGAGCACCTCCTCAGGGGTGCCGGTTAGCACCAGTTGCCCCTGGTCCATGACCCAAAGTTCGTCAACCATGAGACCGACGGTTGCCAGATCGTGGTAGGCCATAATCGCGGTTATGTGGTTGCGATCCACTAGCTGTCGGACGAGTTCGAGGAACTTCACCGAATGACCCGGGTCCAGATGCGCGGTCGGTTCATCCAGCAAAAGCAGTGGGGTGGCTTGTAGTAACGCGGCAGCGAGTAGCGTACGTTTGGCTTCTCCCCCGGATAGGGTGTTATAGGGCCGATGTTGAAGGTGGGAGAGCTCCGTGTCCGCCAACACCTTCTCTAACAGTCCTCCCTCTGGCAATCCTTTGACTTGGAGCCGTTCGCGCCATGAAAGCTGACTGAGACGACCGAGTTCGACCACCTCGCGTACGGTCAGATCAAATTGGGTATCAAGAGTCTGAGGCACGAAGGCGATCCGTTTGGCTCGGTCTGCCGCCGTAAATTCTCTGACGTCCCGCCCTTGCACCTGGATTGTACCCGCGTGGCAAACCAGGAAAGCGGCAATGAGTCGTAAGAGGGTAGATTTGCCCGCGCCGTTAGGGCCAATTAATCCAATGAACTGTCCCGCGGATGCCGTTATGGTAATGGGCCCAAGTCCTCGACCATCTGTGGACCAGTGGTAGGTTACGTCTTGGACAGTGAGCGTAGGCTCTGCACTCATGGGGTTAGCCCTCCTCGTCGTTGACTTTGTTTCACGAGCAAGTAGAGAAAATAGGGGCCGCCGAGAAACGCCGTGACGAGTCCGACCGGGATGGGTCCGATCACCGGAACGGAATTGGCGATGACGTTGGCCAGGGCCAAAAACGCCGCACCCAGGAGAAATGCCAGGGGCAATAGTTGCCGATGGTTCGGACCGTTTAAGCGGCGCACCACGTGAGGGATGACAAGCCCCACAAATCCGATGAGTCCACTTAAATACACGGCGGCGGCGGTTAACAAACTCGCCGCGACTAACAAAATTAATTGAACCTTCCGCACCGACACGCCTAAGTGATGCGCCTGTTCTTCTCCCAGCAGTAGAGCATTCATATCGGAGGCAAAGGGCCAAATGATGAGGACCGAAATAACGATAAAAATTAGGCTGATCAGGACCTCATTCCAGGTCACTCCGTTGATCCCTCCTACTTCCCAGGCAAATATGGTGCTCAAGTCGGCCCGATTCAACAGCATTAAAAAGGTGGTCACCGAGGTGAGGATGACCCCTACCGCATACCCAGCGAGGATTAGAGTGAGCATGCTACTAATGCCGCGGCCCCGGGACAAGAGATAAGACACCATGACGGCGGCCAGTCCACCAATAAAGGCTGCGGGCGCCATGAGACCCATGGACGGGAGCAAATCTTCGGCCAAAATGGCTCCGAAACTAGCACCAGCCGACGCCCCAACAATGTAGGGATCGGCCAGCGGATTCTTCAGGAGTGCTTGCATGACGGCACCCGCCACGGAGAGCCCGCCGCCCACTAAAACGGCGGCGAGCACAGCAGGCATGCGAATTTCCCAAATGATGACACTATTAATGCCGGCATTGGGGGAAAGCAGTCGGGATAGGACCGTGTCCAAGGGAATTCTAGTCGGCCCATGCATGACCCCGATGACCATGGCGATGACGAGCAACAAGCTGGCCCCTGTAAAGTTGGCAACCGAGCGTCGTGTCGCGGACACCTTAGCGGCCGAGGTGAAGCGTCGGATGGAGCACCTTCACAAGCTCTTTTAAGCCCAGCACCAAGGCCGGGGATGGTTCGTCGGTATAGGAAGAATTAGGAAGTACATAGACATGTTTTGTTTTTACCGCGGTAATGGCCGAGAAACCCGCTTGGCTATCTTCCTGGGTAATGCTAATGCCTGCCGTGGAATCGATGAGGATGTCCTCGGGATTAGCCTTGACCACTTGTTCGGCCTTGACTTGCGGCCATTGCTGGTTGGACATGGTGGCCGCCACATTGACTGCGCCGGCCATGGATATCAAGGAATTTAAGAAGGTTCCATGACCCGTAGTGTAAAGCCCCCCAAGATCATAAAAGACGGTGGGTTTGTGTTTGACGGTGGCCACCCGAGATTCAATGGATGCCACTTGGGCTTTCATGGTAGTCACCAGCTGGTGCGCCTTGGAGGCGGTGCCGGTGGCTTCGCCCACGAGCAAAATGTCGTGATACACTCCACTGATGGAAGTCGGGCTCAGAATCAAGACCGGGATGTGAAATTGGGCCAGACCCGAAAGCCCCTTAATACCCGTCGAGGCGATCACCAGGTCGGGTCTTGCCGCGACAATTTTCTCCAGGCTAATGCCGGGATAAGACGGACCAATATTTTTTAGGCCCGCTAATTCCGCATGCCAGGGGGCCGGCGTGTACTGGAAGGTGGCTTGGTCGGTCCCGACAATATGGGGCTTTAACCCTAAGTCCAGGGCGATTTCTGCGTTACTAGGCTCCAAGGTGACAATCCGTGTGGCGGGCTTCTTTAGGGTAATGGTGTGATGGAGATCGTCCGTGATGTGGATCACCGTGCTGGGCTTAGCACCAGCGGAATGGATGGGAGCACTCCCGCAGCCCGCTAGGAGTGTGGTGGCCATGACGGCTCCTGCCGTGAGGCCAAAAATTTGCTTGAACATCTTTGTCCTTCTCTCATTATAGGTTGAACCCGAGGGGAGAAGGGCCACATAAAAAGAAGGCGGCGCCGGCAACCCGCAGGCTCGCCCGAATCTTATAGGTAGGTCTCCTGGCTCTCGGATCATTGCGCTGGATGGGCCTTCCAAACTTGAATAAGATTGTGACCCCATCCGCTCCCCGTAAACAGTGGCGGGTGCCGCTCAGGATTTTCACCTGCATTCCCTGTTATACACCTACAATTCGGTTACCCTAAGCGTACTCTGTATCGATACAGCGTGTCAACGGCACGATTTCACTAACGTGGCCGGATGCTTACCCCCCCTGCATTGAACCTGCGAGGGAATCTTTTCCGCGGCTCGGCTTAGACATGGAGCCGAAGGACATGTGGAAGAAATCCCGTGGCGCTTAACCCGGGGAAATGTGGGGACGTCCCGTAAGGGTCATCATGGTGGCAGACATCGTGGCGATTAGTTTCTCTTCCGAGCCGATCCAGGCCAAAACCTCCCCGTTACAGACCGTCAGGGTTCGCCCCGCTTTGATCACCGTACCGCGTGCCAGGAATCTGGTGCCTTGGGCGGGACTAAGAAAATTGACGTGGTATTCGACCGTTAATACGGATGCATCCGGGGGCATCAGGGTATATGCTGCGTACCCACAGGCACTGTCAACAATGGTGGTGATGATCCCGGCGTGAAGGAATCCATGCTGCTGTGTGAGCGCCTCATGGAAAGGCATGG
Organism: Bacillota bacterium; assembly: GCA_021820645.1. The sequence continues at coordinate 45 of JAKADJ010000282.1, read as the reverse complement.
CAATTTCGACCCGACCGGGGGAGACATGGTTCAGGGTAGCGCCCA
>JAKADJ010000281.1 GCA_021820645.1 Bacillota bacterium | reverse complement strand
GTGTCGTTAATATAGATGCGCACCCTAAAAAACGACGGCGACTTCTTGTCGGGATTGAATCGTAGCCAAACAGGCTCAGGTTTTTGCCATGCAACCTCGGCTACGACCTCGCCTGTCTGATCTACATAAGGATAAAACACTTTTGAACCAAGAAGGTAATTACAAGAAGGCGTGGAGAACATCGGGAATTCTCCTGCCTGAGCGACGGGTATATATTTCGATTTTACGGGCCTGGACTACGCGTTCAATAAGGATTCGAGATTACTCAAGTCACGTCTGCGACTACCAGATTCCAATTCATGAACGATCTGCACTAGCCTCTTTAGTGCTGGCATGCGATAATCGCACTCCTGCGCCAGTTGCAGCACCGGACTATATTGCGAATCGATTTCCGTCTTACGATGATGCACGGCAAGATCCCGCCAGACGCCACTGCGCACTTTGAGATTGTTTCGCATCATGCGGGATACACCATCAAACATGGTGTTGGCTGCCTGCCCGTCAGCGAGAGCATTGGGATCCCAGCCATCAAAGGGCTCCAACGTCAAACCACGGAGATGGGCAAGACCCACAACCTCCAATCCCAGCTTACGTAGAGCCGCTCGATACTGCGGATGGTCGACGCAATCGGCCATCGTCTCATCCGTGGTTGCCGTGGCAAAGAGCACGGCACCATACGCGAGCTTAGACCAGAGGTATCCCCAGATGTTGGTCGTCAACACTGGATCGATAAAGTGCTTCAGCCTCTCGCGAAGGGCCTGCATCCGTTCGGTGAGGCGTCCATCCAACTCCCCAATCACGAATGCTCCCGGGCCTCCGTAGCTAATCGTGCCATCCTCGATGAGGTCGGCAAAGAAGTTGATGAAACAACCGATGGTTCGCGACTCTCCAATTTCTCGGGCAATGAGCGGTTCATTCAGCCCATTTTGCGTTGAGAGCACCCACCCGTCCTCCGCAAGCCGTGGTGCAATCCAGCGCATCGCCTCTTCGGTATGGAGGGCCTTGGTCGCGAGAAACACATAGCGCAACGCGCCCTCATAGGATTCTGGCGTGTCTGCTGGTACGTTCACCCGAAATTCTTCGTTTGCGGCTTTGATGCGAAGCCCGCCCTTCCTAACAGCGGCAACGTGCGCGGCGTTCGCATCCACTAAATGCACAGGCACCCCAGCGCGAGCCATATACGCTGCCATGGTGCCCCCAATCGCGCCGGCTCCCACGATGGTAATCTTATCGATGCTGACCATTAAACCACTCCTCCCTATCGCCAAATCTGCCGTAAGATACGTTGGGCATTGCCACCGATCACCTTCCCGATGTCCTCGTCGGAGTAGCCGTGCTTGACGAGCCAACGGACGATGTTCGGAAAGGTTTCCGTCGGATTTTCCATGCCATCAACGAACTCAACCTTGGGAAATTCGAGTCCCCGGTGGATAGCGGCCACGCCCAATTGGGTGCTGAACGCTTCATGGAGGCCGACATGATCGCCGTACAGTGTGTCCGGACCGAATCCCACGTGGTCCATGCCCACCAACTCGGCAACATATTCAAAATGCTCCATCACGCTGTCTATGGAATGTCGTGGGTGGTTCGTCGTCAATGTCGTATGGGGGGCAGCCTCGATTCCCATCATCCCGCCTCGTTCCGCCACCGCCCGAATCACATCGTCCGGCTTCATGCGGGCGGAACTCCACAACCTTCGGGCACCTGCATGCGTGATGAAAACGGGTAATTCGCTTGCTTCCGCAATATCAAGCGACGTCTGGTCCCCCGCATGGGACACATCGATTGCAATGCCTAGTTGGTTCATGCGCCGGACAACCTGGCGTCCTAAAACGGTTAGTCCACCATCGCGCGCCTCCTTGAGACCGCTTCCCAGCGAATTCGACTCGCTGTAAACGAGACCCATGGATCGCACACCAAAACCGTAGAGAATATCGAGGCGATCCAATTCATTCTCGATCATGGTGGCGGCTTCCAACGAAAAAACCATGCCCAAGAGCCCGCCACGCTTACAACGCAAGATATCGTCGTAACGCAGGACCGGCACAATGTAGTTCTGATGCGCCAAATCCGCTTGCCGCATACCCAAGTCGAACAAAACGTCCCCCCATTTCCACCCATTTTTGGAAGTAATGAGGGTGCTGCCATCGTTGAGATTATCGAACACAACATCCATCCGCGACCGGCTTAACTCGGCATATGCCGTCACATCCCGTCCTTCCCGCCGATAGTCGAATATCTGGGAGACATCATTCGGGATAAAAGTGGGGTGATCATGGAGAGAAATGACCACGTGTTCATCGAGTAGTCGGTCAACGCGCGCCTCTTGCTCGCGCGTGACCTCTACCTGTTGCGACGGGACTCGGTCCACGCCGTCAGGCAAGTCAAATACGCGATAGTCGGCCCGCGCTGTTAAGTATCCATAGGCCGTATAGCCGTCGTAGCGCTTTTTCACGTGGTTACCCTCACTTCCCTGAAATTCTACTCAACGGCAGTTGGGTTGTGCCGGCACTGGATCCCCCGTCAACGCGCAAGATGGTGCCGGTTGTCCAGCGGGAGTCCGGCCCTGTCAGAAAGAGCACCGCTGCAGCAATATCCTCAGGGGCCCCAGCGCGGCCCAGCGGTATCGTACCGACGATGGCATTGACATAATCGTCGGAAAGCTGGTTGATGTCACTGTTCACCGCCACGAAGCCCGGGGAGACCGCATTCACACGGATTCCGTATGGTGCCAGTTCAATGGCTAGGGACTGCGTCAGCATGACCAGGCCAGCCTTGGACGTGACATAATGTGCCGCTCCAGGACGCGCTCGGTACGCCGCCCCAGACGTGATATTCACGATATTCCCGGGCCGGCTACCCGCGACCATGATGCGCGCGACCGCCTGACTGAGAAGAAAGGGTCCCTTGAGGTTCGTATCCAGCACCGTATCCCAGTCGTCTTCCGTCATATCCAATACGGGATGGCTAGGATAGATGCCAGCCGCATTCACCAGAATGTCGATAGTACCAAATGCCTCAAGCGTTTCGGAAACGAGTTGCCGTATATCTGCCGACAACATCACGTTGGCCACAGAGTGCCGTGCTCGGTCCCCCTGCTCCACCGGAACGTGGTCTATGACACGCCCAAGCGCTTCGTGGCGCATGTCACACATCATGACATTGGCACCGTGAGCAAGATAAGCCATCGCGGTGGCCCGTCCAATACCGCTTGCGGCTCCGGTCACAAGAGCTGTTAGTCCCTGGTAATCTGCCATGACGACACCTCCTAGATTTCTGCGAGCAGTTCAGCCGCTAGCGCTGCTCGAACAGGAATCGCTGCCGCGATAACATGTTCTTGAGCTGCGTGAGCGCCATCTCCAACGGCTCCCAACCCATCGATAACGGGAACTCCTTTGGCCGCACAAAAGTTGCCATCGCTGGCCCCACCCACGGACGCTTCGTCCAACGTGATCCCCAAGCGCTGTCCGACCTCTTGAGCATGACGAAACAACTCCACAACCGCTGGGGTCCGTTCCATCGGCGGGCGATTCAATCCCCCCTCAATCGATAGTCCAATTCCTTCGCGTCGAGCCGACAGTCGCCCCATCGCCTCGACTACCCGCTCAGCTTCTTTTGCGGATGCCACCCGAATATCAATAGAGGCGTGGGCTTCGGCGGCCACGACGTTTGATCGCGTCCCGCCGTGCACAATACCGACATTCAGTGTGGTCCCTTGAGACGGATCGGCGATGGACCTGAGAACCACGATTTGATCAGCCAATTCTTCAATCGCACTAATGCCTGCCGATGGATCGAGCCCGGCGTGAGACGCGCGCCCCGTGATGTGCAAGTCGTAGATGCAGGTGCCCTTTCGTGCCGTTTTCAACGCACCATGATGACTCGCTTCGAAAACCAGGGCACAGGCTGCCGCCCCTGCTTCTTCCTCAATGAGCGGACGCGAGAACACACTGCCAATCTCTTCATCGGAATTGCTGAGGAACACAATCGGACGGCGAACTCCGATAATCTCTCGAGCTGCGCGAATCGCCCACAGGGCCT
>JAKADJ010000280.1 GCA_021820645.1 Bacillota bacterium | reverse complement strand
GCCGCAAGCAGCGATAGCAAACCAGTTACAACAAGTCTTGTAGTTCTTGTAGCGTCAAGTGGCATCGAGTGGAGAGTCCCCGGAGCCAGCTCATGGTGCCTAGACACAGCGGCCGTGGACACATCGGGATGGCGGAGCTTTAAGTGACTGCTCCGTTGGCTTGCCGCAACGAACTCCGCGCGTCCCAAAGCTGAGGCGGCTTACTGTACCGATAGGATTGGCGGGCGTGGACTCATGGTTGCGGCAGCTCGACCGTCACCGGCGCCAAAATCGGTGTCACGGGCAACTCCGTCGGGCCCACCCCCTCAAAGTACAATTCCAAGGCTTCCCGAAGATCACCGAGAGCATGGCCCGGCGATTCCCCCTGGCTTGCCACTTCCACTTCTAAACCGCGTACGACGAAGCACTGCCCCATGCGTGATGGCTGCTGTAGTAAATCGTACCGGATGGGTCGTAACTCGTGCTCCATGCTCTTTCTCTGCAGTATACCGCGATGCCACGATTCCTGAGATACGGGGGCCGAGGCTTCTTGTGAAGGCTCTGAGCCACACTACGGTTGGCCATTTACTTGACCATGCGAATCATATGCTCTCCGCCCCGAATATGCATAGAGGACCGTCAAACCACCGGCGGTAGTTCAAGCATATTTTGCACAATACAGAGGAATATTCCGAAGGTCCAGTCCACCAGGCTTTGTACAAAACAGGCCTCATCCGTCCAGATAAAGCAGAAGACCACGCATACCCCATTTCGATACGACGGGGATAGCAAGGCAGCAAGACGTTGCTGTGACCGGCATCGCCTCAAAACAAAAATTGGCTATTTGCAATCTGCGGTTACTGAAGAGCCCTTGCATAACGGTATCGGTTACGCAAGGGCTCCCAGTGAACGTGTTACGCTTGGTGATTTAGGCGAGATTTTGTGCCAACGTGACGAAAGTGCGCACCATGACGCCCGTGGCCCCAAATTTGGCATTCAGTGGTCCTGGTTTGGTCCAAGCCGTGCCAGCTATATCTAGGTGTGCAAAGGGAACGGTACCGGCAAACTCGCTAATGATCATCCCAGCGGTGATGGTTCCAGCGTCGCGCCCCGGCGAATTTTTAATGTCCGCGACGTCCGACTTATAAAGATCGCGGTATTCAGGGTAGGTCGGTAACCGCCACACCCGTTCCGCAGCGTCTTCAGAAGCCTTCAGCACTTGGTGGGCCAAATCGTCGTTCGTGGCCACTAAGCAGGAGGCTTGGTGGCCCAAAACCACGACCGCGGCACCTGTCAAGGTAGAGGCCTCCACAATCCAATCGGCCCCTAGATGGACCGCGTAGCTGACTCCATCAGACAAGGCCACCCGACCTTCTGCATCCGTATTCGTCACCTCGATGGTCTTGCCATTAAAGGCACGGACCACGTCACCTGGTTTGTAGGCAGAGCCGGACGGCATATTTTGAGCGATGGCCATGATGCCAATGACATTAATGGAGGGCTTCAGCTGCGCTATAGCGCACATAGCGCCCAGCACCGCTCCGGCTCCTAACATGTCGTATTTCATCTCTTCCATACCAGCGCCGGGCTTGAGACTGATGCCTCCCGAATCAAAGGTTATTCCCTTTCCAACCAAGGCCAAGGTTCGAGCATGGCCTCCATTGTATCGCATGACCACGAGTCGTGGACCAAAAACACTCCCCTGCCCTACTCCCAACAACGCGCCCATGCCTAGTTCCCGGAGCTTGGCCTCGTCGAACACCGTCACTTCAAACCCAAATTGTTGGCCGCGGGTCACGGCTTCGTCCGCTAACTTTTCCGGATACAAGGCACTGGATGGCCGCCATCCGAGTTCCCGCGTTAGATTTTGTGCCTCGGCGAGTATCCTGCCGATTTCCACGCCTGCCGTGGCTTCTTGAGCATTATTCAGGCCCCTTATGGATACCGTAGCCAGAGATGTTGGTTCAGGATCCTCTTGATGGTATCCCAAAAAGTGCCACGATCCTAACAGAACACCTTCCACTAGGGCCGCACTAACGTCCCTGTCACTTAATGTCGTGGTCGGGGCGTCAAATGTCACGCTCCGGACCCTTGCTGCCTTAGCAGCTTGAGCCGCTTGGCCGGCGGCCTGACGGATCGATCCGGTGCTGACCGGCTCGCTTCCCAAGCCACTGACGATGAGACGCTCGGCTGGGATTCGGCCAAAGGTCATGGTTTCCCACGTTTTCCCGATGGTTGGATTAAACGCCTTGCTTTCAATAGCACGGCTGATGGTTCCATCCAACAGGGTATCCAAAGTTTGAACGTTGTGGGGCAATGCGTTTCCGACGCCGACGAAGACAATTAACGCCTCCGTAGCTTCTAAATCTGGTGATGTCCCGACTGAGATCTGCATGTGGGTCCTCCTTAAGGTTAAGAAACTGGTGGCTTCGTCCAATATGTTCGTAAAAAGCGGACGTAATTTTGGCCTAATATGTTCGCAACGGTACTGTCATCGAATCCCCGTTCGCTCAATCGGTCAGCCAACCGTGGCAACGAAGTCACGTCCTCCAACCCTCCGACCGGATTTTCGACACCGTCAAAGTCCGAGCCTAATCCTACATGAAGCGAGTCCCCAACCACATCCATGGCGTGGGCCACGTGGTCGATAACCCGGTTGATGTCCTCGGTGCCCCCTAAAAATTCCCTTACAAACGTGATGCCCTGCACGCCACCGGCTTTGGCAAGAGCCCGCATTTGGTCGTCACTAAGGTTTCGTCGATGTGGGGTCAAAGTCTTGCAATTGGAGTGACTGGCGATGAAGGGACGCGTGTGTGCCTCGACCACACCCCAAAAACTCGCTTCGGACAAATGCGACACGTCGACAATAATTCCCACGTGCTCCATCTCTTTAATAATAGCACGTCCGGCACGACTAATTCCGCCTCCCCCGGGGTCTTCACCCGCCCCATCGGCCAGCGCGTTCCGTTCGTTCCACGTAAGGCTCATCAAACGGACCCCAAGGCGGTGAAACAATCGGACTAGGCCTGTGCTGGTGCCGAGTGCTTCTGCGCCTTCCACCGAAATGATGGCTCCAAGCTTATCTGAGGCGAGGCTCTCTTCCAAAGTTCTCAAATCGGTCACCACAAAAAGCTTGTCGGTGTTTGCCTGCGCTTCTTGCCAAAATCGGTCAAAGAACTCTAATTGGCGAGATAGGGCGCGTTCTGGCTTGTATTCAGGTTCTACCCAACAGGAAAAACACTGAAGCGTCAATCCACCTTCAAGAGCGCGTGGGATGTCTAGTTGTCCCTGTTCACTGCGTTCGCCCAGGTGTCGCCGATTGTAAATCACACCTAGCATACTATCGGCGTGGGTGTCTACCACCGGGATCTTGAGGCCATGCCATAGCATACCAAAACCCACCTTTACTTGTTGTTGTCTTATTCTCGAAGAAAAATGCGTTCGATATGAACGGCACGACCACTGGAGTCGTCCACTGCAACGACAAGGGCCCCAAATTGTCCCGGGCCCTGGGCCGTTTCAAATCGCACCGGCATTTGTGTCTGCAGTTTTTTGATCACCAGTTCAGACTTAACCCCAATCACGGAGTCTCGGGGTCCCGTCATGCCCAGATCGGTTAGAAACGCGGTGCCCTGCGGTAGGATCCGCTCATCCGAGGTTTGGACGTGGGTATGCGTGCCCACCACAACCGACACCCGTCCGTCGAAATGCCAAGCCAGAGCGGCTTTTTCCGAAGTCGTTTCGGCATGAAAATCCACGATCGCAATTTTAACTTGGGTAGGCAAACTCTCCAGCACCTGCTCGACCGCTTGAAACGGGTCATCATACTGAAACGGCATAAAGGCGCGTCCGGCAACATTAATCACGGCCACCGGGTTACCTGGACTCACCACGACATATCCATGACCCGGAGTGCCCGGAGGCAGATTCAGGGGCCGCAAAAGATGTGGCACGTCATCTAAGAAATCAAAAACCTCTTTCTTGTCAAAGATGTGGTTGCCCGAGGTGAGAACTCCAATCCCCACGGATAACAGTTCATCCATCACTTCATGCGTCAGCCCA
>JAKADJ010000279.1 GCA_021820645.1 Bacillota bacterium | reverse complement strand
GAACTGATGGATCGCCTGGGGCAGACGTTTGTGACGCCATTCGATCGGGAGGATATCAATGAGTTGTCGCGCGCCATTGATGATATTGCCGACTATGCGGAAAACACCATCAAAGAACTGCGGCTCTATCAAGTAGAAACCGACCAATTTATTCGCGATATGGTACGCACCCTGCACGATGCTGTACAGGCTCTCGCGGAAGCCGTGGCCATGCTCACCCAAGATGGGCAGGGAGCTAACCACCACGCCCTGGTGGCAAAATCGTTGGAAAACAAGATGGAGGGATTGTATCGAAAAGCCATCGCTCATTTTTCGGCTGACACTCCGGTGCATTATCTGATTAAGATGCGCGAAGTGTATCGCCATCTATCCAACGCTGCCGATCGAGTTGATTTGGCCGCCAACGTGATTAACTCCATTGTTGTGAAGCAAAACTTATAGCGAACACTCCCCGAAGAAGGTCTCAAGCCCGTTTGGGCCGTCGGAAACATCCAGAACCGACGCTTTCTTTCGCCATAACCTCGCGTCGACAATTGAGTACACGTCACCTGACGCCCTCAAAGGAAATCGACGGTATGATCCCGAAACGTTATGGCGAGGTGATAGCCATGTCCTTGAATCGTGTGCTCTATTTTGTTAGGCGACCCGAATCCGAGGTCACTCCCGCGTGTTTTGAGCTGCGCCACGAACCCTTTCCGGAACCTAAGTCCGGACACGTCCTAGTTCAGAGCGTGTATGCCTCGGTTGATCCCTATATGCGAGGGCGCATGTCGGAAGGGAAATCATACGCGGACCCATTTCCTCTCAACACCCCCATGCAGGGCGGCATGGTCGGGCGGGTGCTAGATCGTGGAGGGACTGATGTGGCGGAAGGGGATTGGGTGTCTGGCGTGTGGGATTGGGCGGATCGCGTTCTGGTTCCGCGACAGGCGCTTCGCCGGCTCGATTCCAACATTCCGCCCACGACGGCCCTGCACGTGTTGGGGATGACTGGTCTTACTGCCTATATTGGGCTCACGAAATTTGGTCGCCCGGCGGCTGGGGAGACGCTGGTGGTGTCGGCAGCGGCTGGCGCTGTCGGGAGTCTCGTAGGGAAGATTGGACGAATATTCGGGCTTACGGTCGTAGGCATTGCCGGACGGGCAGACAAATGCCAATGGCTTACTGATACAGTCGGGTTGAATGCGGCTTTAAATTATCGCGATCCAGACTTTGCTTCCCGCCTATCCAGCGCCCTATCCCGGGGCGTAGATGTCTATTTTGACAATGTGGGGGGCCCGGTGACTGACCAGGTGATGGCGCACCTGAATCCCCATGCGCGCGTCGTCATCTGTGGACAAATCGCCTCGTATAACGGCGACCCCAAGGGATTGCCGACGCGGCCACTCTTTTCCGATTTGCTGGTATCTCGGGCTGAGGCTCATGGGTTCATCATTGGCGAGCATCAAGCGGACTTCAAGCCGGCACTGGAGCAATTAGCAGGTTGGTATCGAGACGGGCGGCTGGTGGTGGAAGAGACCATCGCTGAAGGTTTCGACCAATTGATGCCTCAACTGATCGGGTTATTTCATGGCCAAAACCGCGGGAAGGCGATCGTCAAGATTTCCTAAGGGGGGCGCCTCGGGGGCGAGATCGAACGCGGGTCGTCTATCTACTACAAACGGGGATCATCGGTGGCTTTGGCGGAAGGAGGGTTTCTATGAGTCGCGGAGTTGAGCGGGTGCGGACCATCCTAGATGAGCACGGCTTGGGCCATCGGGTCGTACGGTTGGAAGCACGTACCCATACGGCTCGCGAGGCGGCCGAGGCTTTAGGCGTGGAGGTGGCTCAGATCGCCAAGTCGATTGTCTTTCAGGCGTCGTCCAGTGGACGACCGGTGGTGGTCATCACCCGAGGAGATCGGCGCGTGGACGAGAAGTCTCTAGAGGTGTGGTTGGAGGAACCACTTCAGCGGGCCACGCCCACCGACTCGGCGGTGCTCACCCACGTGTTGCCTTCTTCCAACTGGTCGCGGCCTACTAATTTTGGCAGGTAGGCATGGCGTGCCACGCGTGCGACCAGGCTGCTCAAGGCTGCCAAAGCGGTGACCAGGGCAATGACAACAAGCGTCAGGTGATGGACGAGAAAGAAGACTGGGATGGCCATCAAGATGATAGCTCGGGTTACGTTAGATCCGACCAAGAGAGGCTTGGCCGGATGGCGGTCCACCAGTTGTCCGACCAGGGTACCCGCCATCAGTGCAGGCAACGTATAAAGTGCCAAAGCGGGCGCCCCAGCGCCCGCCACGGTAATGGCGACAATTGGGAGACCTTCACGCGTAATCCGCGCACCCACCTCGGAACTTAACTGGCTCCACAAGTAGCGCGGGACGCCGGGTCTCCGCCATAGGGAGGATTTTGGTGGCGTGAACGGCGATGTGCTCATACCGTCCTATGATAGCAGACACTTCGCGCTTACGACGAGCCACTCTGAATCTCGCCCAGCGCCTTTCGAAAGAGATCATAAGGCTGGGCGCCAGTAACGCGATAGCGCCGGTCGATAATAAAGGTCGGTGTACTATCGACCCCGAAGGCTTTCCCTAGTTTTTGCGCCTCTTGAAGCGCGACTTGGCCGAACCCCGCCTCGATGGCGTTCATCAGCGGGTCTCCGGCGAGCCCCACCTCCTGGGCGATATGAAGAAGTACGGTCCACTGGCCGATGCCCAGCCCTTCCGTAAAATATGCCCGAAATAAGGCATCGTGGAAGGGCTTAAAGATCCCCTGGCTTCTCGCGTACTCCGCCGCTTGCAGAGCCCGGTGAGAGTTGGAAAGACGCTCCGGGAAGCGAAAGGTAATCTCGTACTGGGCACCTTGTGACTGAAGGTACTGGTGCATTTGTTCTTGATTTGGAAACTTGGGCAAAAGCTGGCCCTCAAGAGGAGTGTCGGGATGAATTTCATACCCATACCACTGAACGTCAAACGAAAATTCGGTTTTGAGCCTGTCGACAATCCCGTTGCCGATATAGCAAAACGGTCAGATGTAATCCGAAAAAATTTCGTGCGCATCACGCCACCTCCCTATTTCTTATCTCCCCTAAGGGGCGATTCCATCGAGAGAAACGGGGAAGGAACCTCGACAATTCTGGCGATCTTTCGACATCAGCAAAGAAGGGTCGCGTTATGACGCGGGCGCTGGTATTATGTTACTTCACGCGGGGACTAATCGGAGATGGATTGTGGAGGATAGGTTAAGGCTTCGCTTGGCGGATTAGGTCTCCATAAAAATTGTGGCAGCCTAAGTCGTTTAGGTGCGCGCGTTCCCCGCCAGGAACATGCTGTGAAAATGAAGATACGCTTAAGTTTTTCTTCTGATGGGGAACCATCGACACGATAGATGGTACGATAGTAGTGGTGTTCTGCGCTTATTATTATATTTTCACTGCGGAGGTTAAAGTGGGTGTAGTTAGTCCGATTTTTGTTACCGGGATGCCGCGCTCAGGTACCACGCTGTTGGCATCCATTTTAAACGCCCACAGTCAGGTGGCGGCCAGTCCGGAGACGGATTACTTTACTTTGGTGTGGAAGCCGTTAGCGCGATCGGGTGGCTTTGGCGATTGGAAGAAGGTCGAGGGGGTGCTTAGGAGCTTTTTTTCGGTTCCGGATGTGAAACTCTTGGACCTCCCGTTTGATCAGTTGCTTGGTGGCTATCATGACCATTGGAACGCGGGAACTCTTGATCACCGGGTCATTTTAACCGAGCTGTTGTCGTTATACGCGGAGCGGCACGGAAAAAAAATCTGGGCGGAAAAAACCCCCGATCATTTCATGTATGTGCCGATTATCAAGGGCCTTTTCCCTGATGCCCGAATTGTAGCCATTATTCGAGATCCGAGAGATGTCCATACGTCATTGGCCAAGCTTCCCTGGAATCGAGGGAACGCGCTCAATCACGCCTTGCAATGGCGGGGATATCAAAGCCTAGCCCGGCAGTTTCGCGCCAGGTATGACGGATCTTTTGTTGACGTGCGGTTTGAGGATTTGATTTCTAATCCTACCGGCACCGTCAGGGCGCTC
>JAKADJ010000278.1 GCA_021820645.1 Bacillota bacterium | reverse complement strand
GATCGGCCCAAGTCATGTCGGTAACCTGCCCGATACCGTAGCTCTCTACCGTCTCATCCTCGAAATTGAGGCTCGGCAGTTTCCCGAGTGGATCTAAGTTGCGGTGATAGATATTAAAGGGAGCAATGACTAAATGAAAGTGCTTGGAATAGGGCAAATACACCAGGAATCCTAGTAAGGAAATCAATTTCGTCCAGTCCGCCACCATCATGCCGCCATGGTCAAATCCTAGTCCGAAGCTTCTTAGCCACGCCCCTAGCCAAGAACCGAGTGGTGCATAGGGGGCATGCGGATGGATCGCCAGGGTAAAGCTCTCGATGGCCAAATCCGACAACACCACCACCGCAATTAACGCTAAGACCAAGATTGCGTCCACGTTGCGTACGAGACGCTTGGGGCGCATCACGTATCGCTTATAGGCTGCCATCACCAGGGCAATCAGCACCAGCACGCTCATCCCATCGGACAGCCAGTTAATGCCGACAGCGACCGGTCCGGTGAACCCTCCAAAATTCGGAAACACCCCTTTGACTAAAAAGGTCAAAGTTCCAATGGTTAAGATGATAAAGCCCCAGAAAATGAAAAAGTGCATGGGGCCGGAGTATTTATCTTTAAAGAGCCTCTTTTGTCCGAACACGTAGACGAGTACGCTTTGCCATCGAGCCGCCACCCGGGTACTTCGGTCCGTTGGCATTCCCACGCCGACAAAGCGGAGCTTCTCCTCGACCAAGAGCAAAAACCATAGCACAGAAAATAACAAAGTCACCATAAATAAGAGATGGCTAACTGTCATCGGTGGCCCCCCTGTTGCTTATCTCAAAATAGTGTAGCAGGAGTCCAAATACTTTACAACTGCAAGTATTTTTTACCGGCCGTTATTCGTCCTCATCCCGATAGGGCATGGGGGACTCCTCATCCGATAAAACCGCGGTGTCCCGACTACGATAAAAAATGCGCGCCACCAGAAAGGACAATTCATACATCAAATAAATCGGGACAGCCATGAGGAGCATGGCCGATGCTTCAGGAGGCGCGATAATTGCCGAAATCACAAACACCACAAATATCGCATAGCGGCGATAGCGGCGAAAGAGACTCGGATTTAAGATCCCGAGGCGAGCCAATACCCCCGACACCAGGGGAAATTCCGCAAGAATTCCAAACGGAATCGAGAGGTCGATGATGAAACTTAAAAGACTCCCCAGGCGCCACAAGGGTTGGATGGTACCACCTGTGAAGCTTAGCATAATTTTTAAGACCAGCGGCACTACCCAAAAGTATCCTGCAGCAAGCCCCAGTACGAACAAGACCAGGCCGGGTCCCGCCACCGTAACGAGCACCTTGCGTTCTGTTTTGGTGAGTCCCGGCAACACGAATGCGGCTACTTCATAGAGGAGCAGGGGTGACGCCACAATGAGCGCCATGACCAGATCCACCTCAATTAATGAGACAAACGCTTCCGTGACGCCCGTTACTATCACTTTATGCACCGGGGTATGGCGCACCATCCAATTTAAGATCGGGTGAACAAAAAAGAAGCCTACCATGAACAACACCGCAACCGTTCCCAACATCACAAAAAGCCGGTTGCGCAGCTCGGATAGGTGTTCTGTAAGGCTCATTTCTTTATCCATCATCACTAACGGGGATCCACCAGGCCGCGGCGGATGGCATAGCCTGCCGCTTGCACTCGATTGTCAAAATGCAACTTCTGCAAGATGTTACGCAAGTGATTCTTGACGGTATTCTCCGAAATATAAAGTCTTCCGGCAATGTCTCGATTCGAACAACCCTCGCCCACCAGCTTTAATACCTCCAACTCTCTCGCGGTTAACTGAGTCTCATGACGCTCGACATCCTGGCTCGAAAAGGCTCGAATAATCTTTAACGCCACGTCTCCAGAAATCGACGCTTCTCCACGCAGTTGTGCCGAAATTTCCTTCAAAAACACATCGGGATCCAGGTGCTTTAAGAGATACCCCTGGGCCCCCGCCTTAACCGCCTCAAATAACAGGTCGTTTTCATCGCTTGCCGTTAGCATCACAATCTTGACATACGGCATCAGATCTTTGATCTTGCGGGTAGCGTCGAGTCCATCACCACCCGGCATATGGATATCCATCAGAATGAGATCGGGCATCACCTCTTCAGCTAGGCGCACCGCATCCTGGCCGTTATCTGCTTCCCCTATCACTTCGAGATCGTCTTGACTCGACAACAGTGCCGCTAGTCCCGACCGAAACAACGCGTGATCATCCACTAACATGATTTTTGCTTTTTCCAATGCTATCCCCTCCTCGTTGGCCATCTTGGACCAGGGTAATGGTCACCGTCGTCCCCCCACCGGGAGCCGACACGATGGTGACGGTGGCTCCAACCGATGCTGCCCGTTCTTGCATGATGCTTAGTCCAAAGTGATGCCCGGAGTCTTCGCTTTGTTGCTGTAAGAACCCCTTACCGTCATCTCTAATGGTGATTTGGGTTTCGTGCTCGGTTTGCGTAGCCCGGATCAGGACTTGGTGGGCGCCTGAATGCTTACGCACATTTCCTAGGCATTCTTGGATAATCCGCAGGATTTGGACCGCAGCTACGGTGCTCCACGGTTCGGCATCATCGTCTAAGGGCTCCACCGTCACCGGGATCTGCGTACTGCGTTGAAAATCATTAACCTGGGCCCTTAAAGTAGACCAAAATCCTTCTGCCAGGCTTTGCGAGGCCCGAAGGTCATAGAGGGATTGGCGCACGTCCGAATAGGATAGATTCACCGCATTCTGGATCCGGCTCAGTTCTTCATCTAAGCCCCCTAGGTCGTTTGCTTCCATCAATTTCTTGGCCCGATGCACGTTTAAATTAATAGCGGCCAGGTTCTGGGCCAATCCATCATGCATTTCGCGAGCTAGATGCTCGCGCTCTTGCAGGGCGAGCATGGCGTCTTTATACTCGCGACGCTCTGTTTCGATTTTTTCAACCAGATCAAACACATAGGTAGAAAATCCTGCGGCTCCTACCAAGGTAACCGCGACGGCTACCAAACTGACGCTAGCGGGTGCCAGCACGAGCCGCAGATAATAATAACGAAAGGTCTCTGCCACCGCTACGAAGAGCGTGGGTCCCGCCGTGGTAAGAATTTTAAGTCGGCGATAGCGCCGTCGATCATTAAAATCCATGTAGGCCCACCCCCTTTTTCGCTTGGTCGTCGCACTGATTGTACCGTATGGGAGTCCTCGACGTTAACCACCATCCTATAATAGTGGCGCGGCGCCCTTGAATCGGCAAAATTGTGAAACCATATCAGCCACTCTTTGTGGCTGATCCAGAACGGCTAGATGTCCTGCACGCGGAATTACGCGCATGTCACTCCCTACCACGGTGTCCGCCACTCGATCCGCATCGCCCGGTGGAGTGCGCCGATCGGCCGCCCCCACCAAGATTAAGGTAGGGCACGCAATGCCCTGAAAAACTTCCGCATTATCTTCGGTATAAATCGCATGCATCGACGCTAAATACGATTCGGGTTGAACTGTAGCGAGTTCCATGGCTAAATTATCGCGCACCTCGGTCTGGGTCTCGTGCCAGAGCGTGGATGCGGCATACTGCCGTCCGAATTCGGCCATGCCAATCTCCCCCAACTGTTGACGGCGGGCCGACACCTCGGCAGCGCCATCTGAAAATCCCAAGGTACTGCCCATTAGTACTAAACTTGCCACACGTTCCACCGATTCGACAGCCACGCGACCCATGACCCAGGTGCCTAGCGAAACACCCAACAAATGTACCGGTCCCTCGACCAGTTGGAGCAGACTCTTCACATCGGCAATCCATCCATCTAGGCTTGGTATCATGGATCGCTGGTCCCCAACCCCTCGGGGATCCCATGTGATGACAGAGAATGAGGCCGATAATAGTGGCGCCACCCGATGGAATAGAAACCGACCTAGTCCGAGGCTTGGATGCAACAAGAGGGTTTCCGTACCTTGACCCTGTCGGTAATAGATAAGACCATTTGGTGCTTTCAAAGAAGCCGCCTCCCTGCACACTTAATGGTGCGGATTATCGTCGCTGAAAAACG
>JAKADJ010000277.1 GCA_021820645.1 Bacillota bacterium | reverse complement strand
ACGCCAGGGCGAAAGGTAAGACCCGACTGGGCCTTGCGTTATCGCCGGTTCCACCGGCAAGGGGGGCACTGAAAATTTTTTGAGCGCAAGTGATTGGATATTGTGTGTGTTGACGGCATCGGGGGACGGTAGCGCGGCTCCCGAGAGGGTCTCGACGTGGACGGGATAATCCACATCCGAGGCACCCGGCGGATTGAAACGGAAATCGAGAGACCCTTAAAAGGGGCCCTGCGGTGACCCGGATGATCCCGATGCGACCACGCAATCGACAAGCACTCACAACCCTCCCAGAGGCTCTGTCCCTCTCACGGTGTACGGTCTCATTGCCATCGGTCTCTTCCCGGCCTCCTGCCGGGACATTCTAAAGATTGATTCATGATTAGTCTAACCTTCTGTCTCGCATCGTCGTCCCCACTCTGAGGTCCACGATTCCGTTCCGACACCAAAGGAGGCGTTCTTTCTCATGGCCATTTCTACATCTTACGATCCCGAGACGTTAGCATTTCTGGCCGATCAGGCAGCATGGGCTTCTGGTCGCAAGACCTATTCTCCGGTGCCTCACTCAAGAATTCCGTCTACACCCCGTACCAAAAAAGCCACGAAACCCCCAAGTTCTCTAACTCCGCAAGCCGTCAGTGGTTCGACCTACCTTTTATCGGTGCCTGCAGGCAAAGAATACGCGTACTATCAACGGCTCCAACAGCACGTGGCCCACATCCAAGTGTTCTTACCCTTAACCCCCCGGAACGAACCGATTTACCCCGGATGGCTGTTTATCACCATTCCGGATGCCGTCTATGTTTCGGTGACAACCCTGATCAAAGACTGGCGCTGGGGCTTTCTCAATCCCGATCCAATTGATGCGAACTTGCTCCAAACCGTCCAATCCCACGTCCAAGACGTCGCGGTGACGCACAATCCGGTGGGGCCATTCGGCGACGGCCATCCGCTCTGGCAATTGGCCCAAGCCTTGATTCACCACTACGGGTGGCACGGCAGTTGGAACGAACTGGATGGCTGGCAATTGCAAACCGCCCAAGGCGTGGAAATCCAACACGCGGGATGGGACGATTTGTGGCGGGCGCTGTACACGGCGTGGCAAGCGGGCACCCCGATCGCCGAGATTATCCAGTCGCACCACGACGTCTTCGCCGGGGTGGCGTTTCCTATCACGATTCGGCCCGGGACCGCCAAAGAGGATTGGGCCTGCGACTGGCTGGGGCTGTCGGGCACGATCCCCATGGCCGAACACCAGGGCATCCGCATGCCCGCCCGCCAGGCCACCGAGGGGTGGGGAGTCCTGCTACGTGGAAACACGTTACAGTTTTCCCTCGTGCATCAGGACTTGGCCCGCCAACTGACCGCCTATCGGATGCCGGTACGGGACATCTTACGTGTTCCCGGAGAGCGGACGGTCCTCTGTGTCACGCAATTATCCGATGTGGCTCGCATGCATGCCCGACAGATTTCCAAGTCGTTGGGCTGGAAGGAGACCTGGGGGGTGGTATCACCCAACGATCCTCTACATCTTGTTCGTTATGCATTACAGCCTCAATCACAACGATTCTTTCGCGAAAAGGGACTGGTCACCGTAACCGGCATCTCGAAACCTCGCCAAGCGTGGGTCGACCGTGTTAACCAATGGCTGGCTCCCGATTGGACCATTGTCTCCTAAGTTCCGACGTGTCGCAGAGGCTCCGGTACTTGGAGCCTCTTTTTTGATTCGAAGGGTTCACATATTCCGAAAGGAGACGCCCAGAAAATGTCGACCCAGTCAAACTCAAGCGGTTTGTCTCTGTTCGCCAGACTTCCGCAGTACGACGAATCTTTCCAATCTAACGGCATCGCGCTCCAACGCATCGTGTGCCACTACGACATCGAACACAGCGGGCGCGTCTACCCCGACGGGCTCCGGTTGACCCTCGAGGTCCCGATAGCTCTCGCTGATGACGTGGCTCAATCGGTGTTGTTGGCCATTCTCAAACTATCCAGCCTCAGCGAGACATCGATTAACAATCCCGGCCCCATTCTTTGGCCATTGAAGCACGCCGAACAGCCCGGGCCGTTCGAGACCATTGCGACCTCACTCCACACTGTAGCCACTCTGGCGGGTCTGGGAGACTCACCAGAGGCATCTCAGCGTCTGGAGCACTACCTTAAATTGTTCGCGCTGATTCCAATCTTCTACGACAACGGGGCAGACAAACGTTCGGGGAGTAGCCATCTCATCAGTTATTACGTCGCAGACGACACGGATGAGTTGCTCCTCTATCTAAATCGGCGGTGGGGATCGGTGATTTTTCGCCCCTGATCTATCCATCTCACGAACGGAGGGTTTCCCGTATGCAACGCGCCGATCAATTGGCATCAAATTACCTAGCCACGTTAACTAATCAACTCGTCGGAGCGCACGATGATCGCTCGAGTGGGTTTGACCGTTTAGACCAAGACATTCCTGCATGGCTTCATGAAGACCGGTTCGTTGTCGTAGCCGGTAGGCCAGGAACAGGAAAGAGTGCCTGGGCACAGCAATTAGCGGAATATGTGGCAAGCCACGGACGAACTACCCTCTTCTTCTCTCTCGAAATGAGCGCACAAGAAATCGCTGAGCGATCGGTGGCTCGCACCACCGGAATCACTGTCTCCCAGCAACAACACCCGCATCGTCTGACCATCGAACAATGGAAACACATCCAGGATGCCCTAGAGCGTTTCGCGAAAACGTCGCTCTGGATTGACGATCATAGCGCTTCACTGGTCGAGATCTTAGCCACGGTCGAACGTCTCGCACAGACAGACCCGCATCCCTTGGGTCTCGTTGTCGTGGACTATGTGCAACTCGTCGAAGCCTCCGGAGCCAACCGCAATTTGGAAATCGGAGCCATCACCCGAGGGCTTAAACGATTGGCCACCAAGCTCCATGTACCGGTGGTCGCCCTTTCGCAACTGAATCGTGCCGTGGACGGCCGGGAAAATAAGCGTCCCACTCTACGGGATCTGCGCGAAAGCGGCAACATCGAGCAAGATGCCGATTTGGTCTTGTTTCTCTATCGACCAAGCTACTACACGGCGAAAGAAGAGACACGCGAAGATATGGAGATCATCGTCGCGAAAAACCGGCACGGCGCGCGGGGCATCACCCAAATGCAATTTGTCGGACATCGGTTACAGTACCGCGACGTCCATAGCGATATCGAAAAGGAGATTCTACAGCATGGATGAAAATATCACCTTGCAAACGCAATTTGATTCGGTTCTCAGCCTCATCAAAAATCGGCCTGATCCGGCTCAACCGACAGCGGACGATCCCGCAACTGAACGCATTGGCAACAAGATGGCCATGTGGCCCGAAGATGCGGCCGCCATGCCCACCGAAATGACGCGCGTCGCGCTCTTTGGCTTGCTTCCCGATAAACTGGGAGCCCGTCAGTTTTTGGAAGACGCTCCGATCGCCAGTCGGAGCGATGTGGAGGTCCTTTACACCGGGCGCCAACTCAACGCCAAAGACGAAACGGCCTGGTTAGCCGTGCTCCGACTGGGGCGAGGCATCCCCATGGGTCAACGCATTTACTTCAATAAAGTCGATTTACTTCGCGAATGCGGGCTCAGCAATACCGGACCCAATTGGAAGGTTTTACAAAATCGTCTCAAACGGCTCTCCAATGCGCACTTCGAGATTCGATTTAAACGCAATGGAAAAACGGGACAAATTCACACCGGACTCATGGGTTGGGGAATCGAGGAAGAATCTGCAGCCATGTTTATTCGTCTCCATCCCGAAGGTGCCGCGCTTTTTGAAAATCTCGCCTATCAGCCGTGGGCCGTGCGACTCGCGCTACGATCCGATGCGTCCACGCGCCTCCTCACCTATGTTTGCGGGCATACTCAAGGCAAACCACACGCCGTGCTACTGGATGATTTACGGCAGTGGTCGGGGTACAACGGGCGACTTCGGCAATTTCGGGTCGCGTGTCATCGTGGGCTCGACGATCTCGAAGCGGCCGGTGTGTTGATGACAGGCAGTATAAAATTCTCCAAAGGTCCACGTGGGGAAGTCGTGTCGTGGATTCGT
>JAKADJ010000276.1 GCA_021820645.1 Bacillota bacterium | reverse complement strand
GAATGAGGCAGAAGACGTGCCAAGGAAAGAGACAACGAAGGGGCAAAAATTGTGTTAGATGACATTATCATCATTGGCGGCGGCCCGACCGGTCTTTTTAGTTTATACATAGCAGGTTTACACCGAATGCGCGCCACCCTCATTGAAAAACTGGATCGGGTTGGCGGCCAACTAGAGCATCTCTATCCCGAAAAACCGATTTACGACGTGGGGGGCTTTCCCATGATTCGAGGTCGGGAATTAGTCGAACGACTCGCTCAGCAAGCGGGGCAATATCCCACGCGCCAGATTACCGGTCAAACCGTGACCGGCATTCAGCACACTCCGACGGGCTGGCGCGTGGTGACGGATGCCTCCTCCTACGATACCCATTCGGTGCTCATTTGTGGAGGCATCGGGGATTTCCTGCCCCGAAAGTTTAATGATCCCGCTATCGATGGGTACGAACATCGGGGTCTCTATTATGTGGTGAACCGCCTGGAGGATTTTCGGGATCAGCGGGTGCTGGTGGTGGGAGGCGGAGATTCGGCAGCAGATTGGGCGATGGCACTAGCCGACATTGCAGGAGACCTGACCATGATTCATCGCCGCGATACGTTTCAATGCCACGCGGATAGCCTCGATAAGCTACAAAATGCGAAGAGCGTCCATCTGGTCCCGAAGGCCGAACTCCAGGCTATTGAAGGGGATCAAACCGTTACCGGGGTCCACATCTTACGTGACCGCAGCCGTGTTGAGCGCTGGCCTATGGATAAGATCATTGTGGCGATCGGGCTAATTCCCGGGACCGCAGGCTTTAAATCTTGGGGGCTCGACATGGCGGGGACCGAACTGGCCGTCTCGTCAACCATGGCGACCAATTTACCCGGAGTCTATGCGGCAGGCGACATCGTGACCTATCCCGGTAAAGTCAAACTGATTGCCGCAGGCTTTGGTGAAGCGGCGACGGCCGTTGAAGCGGCCCGTGATGCTATTAAACTGGCCCGCGGATAGTGTTGCTCCACTCACCCAACCATGATAGCGGCCGGAGATAAGCGTGTGCGACGATAGGCCGGAACACGAAGATCCCTAATCATCACGGTCAGGGCAAGTTGTTTCGGCGTTATCGTAGGCGCGGAACCTTCAAATCGGAATGGCTCAAATTGCGACGCATAGACGCTAGAACGCATCCAAATACGCGTATTCGGGCGGTAAGCTGACTACCGCGTGCCGGACCATCGCGTGAATCGGTCATCATCGGGAGGTGCGAATAATCGCCCGAGCAATGGACATGCTTTGCAAAAGGCTCGTTTTGAGAGGAGATTTTGCGATGATACGGACCATGTCACTCGGATTGACCACCCTGATGTTTACTGCAGCGTTGGCAGGTTGCGGCTTAGGCGCTTCGCCACCCGCACCATCACACGGCGGGAGCAAAAGTCGAACGTCCGGGAATAAAGTTCCGACCACGCTCGATACTAAGCACAAAGGAAAAACTTCCCTGACCAAAAAGGCCAGTGGTTTGAAACCATTGGGTACCAAGGGGAAAAAAGGCCATGGCCATAAGTCTAAACCGATTCCTGTTAATCTGGCTTATCTGCCTCCCCTAAAGGCATTGAAAAGTTTCAATCCGGCCTTGAAGCATTATCACAGGATTTCCACCTTTATTCCCGGGATGGGAATGCATTGGGCGTCCATGGTTCCCGGTGTGGTGTTAATGACCAACACCCATGCCGATGTGACGGCCGTGGAAGCGTCTTTTCCTCAAAAACTGGGAACCACGTATTCCTGGCTCGATCCACTTACCACGGTGCCTAACGCCGGAGTCGCGATGACGAGTGAGCATCTCTATTTTACGGCCCCTGCCGGAATAACTCCGACCATGGCCGCCATGGTTCCGTCGGATCTTGGCTCCTGGGCGAAATTCTTAGCGGTGAATCCTCGGCTCAGTGTATACGTCAAACAACCTACCATGTTTCATGGGCTTTCGATCTATGCGCCGCCTACGGGACCAAGTCTTAAAGTCTTGGTTTCCGGCACGGGCAGCATCGCCGGATTCATGGTGTCCGAACCGGCTAAGTGGGGGTGGTCCAAAGAATATTGGGAGCCCAAAGGCAAACCCACCAAATCTAAGCTATTTGGCAAGGCGTATCATAGCGTATTATGGCTGACCCCGATGAAGGCTACCGGCAAAAAGCCGTAAATCCCCCGATGAGAACGATGAGACTAGTCCGGGTCGCCGGTCCGGCTAGTCTTTTTGGGCATCGAACGATGGGTGGCAGGAGCCTAGTCCACGGGGTGCAGTTGCTTATGATCGTGGAGCGACCGAATGGTCGGGGTTAAGAGCCACACGAAAGACAGGGATAGGCCCATAGTGGCCACCACAACGGTGGTGTGGAGTCCCAGTTTCCAAGCCAGCAGAGCGGCCATGCCCGCCCCGAGCGGGGTCATTCCGCGTCCGGCCATCGTGAAGACCGCCATGACTCGTGCCCGGACCGCATTCGGTATCGCCGCCGCTTGGATCGTACCGATCGTAATGGCCTGTATTATCGAGGCCGCGCCCGATACTCCCTCCACGAGGAATAGCGCCCCAACCACCATAACATGCGGCCCACCAATGAACGGCACGACGAGCAAGGGTAATGTAACCAAGATGGTTGCCACGATCAGGGCGGCGCCAGGCCCAGCCTTTGGGACAATCGGCGCGTAAGCCTTGGGCCCAATAGCGCCAACACAGAACTAGGCCCCAAGATTACTCCCCATTGAGCTGGCGTGACAAATAAATCCCGCGTGGCATAGAGAATGTATACTGTCATGAAGGCCGCACGAAAGGCACTTTGGGTCACTTGCGTCGCGAGCATGCTCCGCAAAACTGCCGAGGTGCGGATGAAGATCATCCCTTCCCAGATTCGCTGATCATGCGGGTTCGTGGGCTCCGGTTCCTGCGGATGAATCAGGGCTAAACTCAGCGCCGATATTAGAAACGACATGGAATCGCCCAAAAGCGCCCCAGCCGCGCTTAGGATTTCGATGAGCCACCCCCCTAGCGCCGGCCCGACCAAAAAGGCCACAGCCTGGGATTGTTGAAGCAGTCCGTTAGCTTCGGCATATTGGTCGCGTGGAACCATGGCCACAAAAAGCGTATTCGCCGATACCCGGAAGAACACAGAACAGATCCCCACCGCGAACCACAGGCCAATCAACAAAGGCAGACTTAACCAGTTCCCCGCAAAAGCGATCGGGATGAGGGCAATCAGCAAAGCGCGTGATACATCGGCGGCCATCATGAGGATTCGTTGGTGGCCAAAACGGTCCACAAAAGCCCCGATGGGGACCGAGAGCACCAACGACGGAAATGCCCCCATCCCTGTGACCAACGCCATCCCAATGGCGTTGGTCTTTAACACCAACACAGCCGTCAAGGGAAACGCCAACATGCTAATTTGACCGCCCAATAGCGATAGCGACTGGCCCAGCCAATATCGGCGGAACGCCACTTGACGCAATAACGGGGACAGGAGCTGACTCCACGACATTTGCAAACGGATAGCCTCCTGGCACAGAGTGGTGTCCTCTTTGGCACGCGGGAAGCGACCCACGGTACCAAAGAAGTAGCGGTGGCCCTTTGGCCATGTTGGGTTATCATAAGCGAATTGTGATCGCGTGGGTAGACTTATATTTGCGGTTGGTTTACAATAAAAATTGAAGAGTGGCCCGATTGACTTTTTGCGAATTGCGGGTTCATGCATACAAATGTTTGAAATCTGCTCTGGTGGGAGCGGATTTTAATTTTTTCTGGACATAGACACTGGGTCCCTTCGATTTTAGAGGGGGTTCCTGAGGGAGGCTTCGGCCTTAGGAACTTCCAAATCGGTTTGCCACGCAATTATAACTCGGTACACCCCTCGTCTCTGCGCACCTCCGTGAACGGTTATCGCGACGGGAAGCATCCGGTCTCCTCCCAATAAGGTTGCCAGGCATGTTTGTTTCTTATAAAGTCAGCAAGCGCCAGACATGCTACCTGTCTACTGCGTATGAAGGAGTTATAACCCGTCATGTAATTTTCTCGGCTGAACCCGCGTTATCATGACGTAA
>JAKADJ010000275.1 GCA_021820645.1 Bacillota bacterium | reverse complement strand
CGGGGGCCTATGTCTACAGCATGTCTCGCTTCAACCAACGCGGGGCGGCGCAGTGGGCGCTCATCTTATTGGGGATTAACGTGGTCTTGTCTGGATTTCAGGTGGCAATCCTAGCGGGTGAGCTGACGGCCTTCGTGGTGGGACTGGCGATTGCTGCCTTAGTCCGCATCGGCCAATGATCCCGGGCGTGCCGAAGGCAATGATCCTTTGGATAGAGATTAGGTAGTCCGTTGCCAGTAAAGGGGGGGAACCTGATGCGAAGGCGCCGGATTGGTTGGCTGGCCGTGGGATTTGTGGTTTTGGTGGGAGCCGGCATTTTAGGGTATCAAAGCTATCGTCTCCGATACGAGCACGGACCCTATGCCCATGGATGGGGTTCCTCCACCATCACCGTCGGTCTCCCTGTCAAAACAGGGTCCCAAGTTCTTTTGGGGGGAGGTCCCATCGAAGATAAGACCGCGACTCCATGGCGCTTAATTGCGATCCGACCCACCAACTTGCCGACGGGTCTGCGAGTGCTAGCGAGCCGGGCCATTCTCGTGGATCAACCGGGGGCGGGCGGATTCTTGATGATGACGCCTAAGGAAGTGCGATCGATCAACGATTCGCCCTGGATGTCTTTGCCAACTGCCACCTCGTCACATTGGGCGGAACCCGTGCTTCAGGTAGAGCCTATGCATCCCGGGCAATACGTCGTAACCGGGCTCTTGGTGACCTATCAATGGGGCTCCCGACGGTACACCGATTATGCACCCGATGAGTTCGTCGTATGTGCCTATCAAACGGCAGGCGAAGCCAAGACAAAGGGGTGCCATCCCCAGGTGTCTCCACCGCCGCGGATATGGCCCTGACCGTTCCCACACGCCAAGATTGGTCCGCCGACCAAATGGGGAACTGCCATGGTAGGAGCCGGAGGCACTCATGATGTGAGCCGATTCAGCCCATCCCGTGGGAAGTCTAGTCCTGCTCCTCGGCGGGTGTAGCGGGTCGTTGTCGGAGTTTCCGATTCACCCCGTTCAACTTGGAGTAATCGTGCCTGCTGTTCGCCTGAACCGCCATGACGGCCCGGGTTCGGGTAGGATCTCGTGCTGACTTGTCGCGGCTTGCGATTTAGGGGCAAAGTAAAGTGCTGGTTCACGGGACATTGTTCCTGGTTCTTCCCTTGCGGTGGGACGCATAACGCGGTGTGGCTCGGCATTTGGCTCGATAAGGTTTAATCGCGTATGATGATGACAACGAAAGGGTGATGCACGTGGCATTTTCGCAGGGGCAGCAACGGAGCCAGATTCACCCTGGCTTGGAAGTCGATATCGTCCTAAAGAAGGATCAGGCTACCGGAGCCTTGACGCGCGGCATCGTGAAGGATATCTTAACCAATTCGCCGACTCATCCTCATGGCATCAAGGTGCGCCTTCAGGACGGACAAGTCGGGCGCGTCAAAGTCGTACGGGAGAAGTAGGGGCGCTTGGAACGCGTCGCTTGTATCCCAACTCTGGTTTGATATAGTGAGTATAGCAATTATCCCAAACATTTGAGGTGTCGCATGGCTCGAGAGGTCATCTTAACGGGCATCAAGCCGACGGGAATGCCGCATTTAGGCAACTTGGTAGGAGCAATCCAACCCTCGGTAGAACTTTCGCAACGTCCAGATAACCAGGCATTTTATTTTATCGCGGACTATCACGCTCTGACTGGACTTAAGGACGCCCAGGAAATGGCGCAATATTCGCGGCAGATTGCAGCGGCATGGATTGCGTTGGGACTCGATCCGGAGCGCGTCATATTGTATCGACAGTCCGATATTCCTGAGGTTTTCGAACTAAACTGGATTCTGGCCTGTTTTGCACCCAAAGGACTGATGAATCGGGCGCATGCGTATAAGGCCGCGACCCAAAAAAATCAAGAAAATGGAGACCCGGATCTGGATGCCGGGGTCAACATGGGTCTTTATACCTACCCGGTCTTAATGGCGGCGGACATTTTGTTGATGCAAACCCGTTGGGTTCCAGTCGGGGGCGATCAAGTGCAGCACATAGAAATCGCCCGCGATCTGGCCCAATATTTTAATCGGCAATACCAACGCGAGGTGTTTACCTTACCCGACGCCCTTATTGACGAAGCCGGGGCCGTGATTCCCGGATTAGATGGACGCAAGATGAGTAAGAGCTACGGAAACACGATACCGATTTTTGCGCCGGCCGCTACCTTACAAAAACTCGTGGCGCGGATTGCCACGGACTCGACGCGTCCCGGGGAGCCCAAAGATCCCGATAAATCCACGGTGTTTCAGCTTTACCGGTTAGTGGCCACGACGGCCGAGACCGAGAGCTTTCGCCAGGCTTTTTTGGCCGGTATCGCTTGGAAAGATGCAAAGGACCAATTGTATGAGGTCCTTAATCGGAAGTTGTCGGGACCGCGTGAGCGTTATTACGCTCTGTTGGAAGAAGATAACAGAAAGACCCTGGACCAGATTCTGGCCGCGGGTGTCCCCAAGGCGCGCCAGGTGGCAGCCGCTACGATGAAAAAAGTGAGGAAGAGCATTGGGGTCGTGTAGGTAGGATGCCTCTTGGTACGCCACGGGGACCCGGGGTCGTTCCGAAGATATCGGTGTCGAAGCCGTGGCTTCGACCTTTTTTCTTTAAGATAGTATAAGTTACCTCG
Source organism: Bacillota bacterium (assembly GCA_021820645.1). Next base: position 1,439 of record JAKADJ010000275.1, on the reverse strand, counting down.
ATAGACACAAAAATTAAATGAAAAAGAATAAAACTTAATAATACGATTGACAATGATGTGATGTACCACTATGGTGAGAGTATTCCTTAATAATGGAGTGAATACGATGTGGGGTGCTTTAAGGAATCCTGGATTCCGTTGGCTGTGGACGGGTCAGGTGTTGTCACAGCTCGGCAATGCGATATTTTTGATTATGGGGCTTTGGGAGATTCAATTAAAATCACCGTTTTTGTTGTCGATCGCAGGGCTCGGCATGAGTCTCCCCTCGCTCTTGGGGGTAGCCGGGGGTGTATTCGCGGATCGGTATCCACCGGCCCGACTGATGCTCGGTACCGATGTGCTCCGAGGGTCGGCGGTGTTGGCAGGTCTCTTCGTGGTTTGGTGGCACCCCAGTTGGCTCATTGGGGTGATCATCGCGGTGATTAGCATCGCGTCGTTAGGTAACGCCTTATTTGGGCCATCCGAATTGGTGGTGTTGACGCAACTGGTACCGGGTGATGATTTAGCTTCCGCAAATGGGCTGACCGCCGTCACCAACCAGTTTGCCATGGCGGTTGGAGCGGGCATCGGTGGCGCGGCTATTGCTACTATCGGCGTGAAACTGATCTTTGGCATGGATATGGTGGCCTATTGGCTGAGTGCGTCCGCTCTTTTGCTGATGGTGCGCTGGTTGATTCGCACGAAGCCGGCTCTTCCGATTACGACCCCAACCGAAATGAAACCTCCGGAACCCAGCTCAGAAAGTTTTGGACAAAGTCTCAAAAACGGATGGCAGGGCCTGAAGTCGATGCCCTGGTTTATGGCCCTGATCGCCCCGGTGGTGGTCTCCAACTTTGCCTTCATGGCAGCCTTTACCATGCTCCCCTATTGGATGCGTCACGTCCTGCATGCCGGACCAGCGGCATTTGGTTTGGCCGATGGAGGATGGTCTTTAGGATTACTCGCCGGCAGTCTTTTAAGTGGCGTCGTCGGACGCTATTCGCTTCGCAAGTCCGTAGGGATCTTGAACTTGGTCACGAGTCTATTTTCGGTGGGATTCATTTTAGCAGGGAATTCTTGGCTCGCGGCCAGCATGCTACTGTTGGCGGGAGTGGCCAACGGTTTGGTCAACGCACTGTTTTTGACCTTCATCCAAAAAATTGTGCCGCAAAACCTCTTGGGTCGCGTAATGGGGCTTATTATGACTTTATTTGGACTGGCGACCCCACTGGGGACCATGGCGGCCGGTGTGTCCTTGCACGTGCTCCCGCTCTCATGGGCATGGATTTTGGGCGCCGTGGCGGCAATCCCGGTGACTTACATGATTTTAACCAGGGTGCCCGAGTTGCCGACCCCGATACCCGCGTCGGAGGGCCAGACCGTCTAATCGCTCGAAAGACTCCCCTCGGTTTAACGCAGATCGGCTACAATGGGAAACAGGACCCTGTCCCTAGCCCATA
>JAKADJ010000009.1 GCA_021820645.1 Bacillota bacterium | reverse complement strand
GAAGCGAGCGCTCCACGTCCGCCATGAGTTGGCGAAGCCTCTCGTGTCGTGTCTGAACACGGCGACGTTCTTGCTCCATGCGCTCCACGAGGATCTGTTGTTGGCGACGGTTTGCGTTCACATCGCGGAGGCGTTCTTGGCTTTCCTGTAAAGCCATTTGCATCTCTTTAAGGTGACTCGCGTCTGCCGCTCGTCTGATTTCTACCTGGTCACGTTGACTCGCTTCTTTGGCCAGGATGTCTTGCAGTGCCAGAAATTCCTGTTCCAACACACTCGGATCCTCTAGTTCCAATTGCCGACTTTCGACTTGGCGCAGGGTATTCCATTGCTGGCGACGTTCGCTCAGCTTTTCTCGCATATCGTCTAAGGCCGGTTCCAACTGTCTTAACTCATCTTGGCTTCCCCTCAGGGCATCTTCCCGCTTCGCAATCTCGTCGGATTCTTCTGCTATCCGCTGTACCAAGGCTTCGACTTCGATCCGGCGCATCACCCGAGAGTCGCGTTGGCTATGATGCCCCCCAGTAATAGCTCCCCCTGCATGAACCAATTGCCCGTCTAGGGTTACCATCTTATAACGAAAGCGATGCTGAGGGCCAATTCGCATCGCATCGTCCAAGGTATTCAAGACTAGTACCCGCCCCAATACGTGGGATACCGCTGAAACGATGGCTGGATCGTAACGGATCAGGTCGAGCGCCCAACCGATGACTCCGGCCTGGTCCCCGAGCGCCTTATCATTTTCCGCCACGGTCGCCGCTCGTATGGTGTCTAATGGCAAGAATGTGGCGCGTCCCAGGGCAGTGGTCTGCAGAAACTTTACCGCTTGCCGCGCTTGTACCTCACGATTTACGATGATGTCGTTCTGAGCCCCTCCCAAGCCGATTTGAATCGCCAAGGTCACCTGCGGGTCAGACTCAATCAATGATCCTACCGTCCCTCGGATTCCATCAAGCCGGTGCTCTCGATGTGCCTTCAGCACGGCGCGGACACCGCCAGGAAGGCCCTCCCCATCGGCATCCAATTGACGCAGGGCGCGTAAACGGGCTTCTCCTTGTGTACGGCGCTGTCGCAGCGGCGTCAATTGGCTTTCCTCTTGCGCGATGCGTTGGCGAAGGCTAGTTCTTTTTTCCGTAAGTCCCTGGAGCAATTGGGTGAGCCCTTGCACGTCCTGTTCAAGACGCAACGCCTCCTCGCGCCTTCGACGTTGGGTCGCCACTAGGTCTTCAAGAGAATCGACACCCATGGCGCCTTGCCACCGTGAAAGGGCAAGCCCGATCTCTGCATGGCGAGCGGCTGCCTCAGAGATACGCCGTTCATGCTCCGCCTTTTTTGATTCGAGAGCCCCCACAGCAGCACGCAGGCTGTCGACACGTGTACTAAGCGCCCGATGTTCTTCCCGTAATCGGTCCTCCTCGTCGTCCAGCATGGAGACCTCGACTGCCTGCGACTCTTGATCTAAGAGAGCCGCTTGTTGTTCAAGTTCGGCGAATTCTGCTCGGAGCCGCTCTTCTTCCCGGTGCGACGCTTCGAGCCGTAATCGACGCTCTCTCATCTCTTGATCAAGTTGCCATGCTTCTTGCTCAGCTTCTCTAACCCTTTGGTCATGGGTCTGCATGGTCCCCGCCAAATTTCGTTCTTGCGTCTTAATCTCCTCGATCCGATTCTCGAGACTAGACATTTCGGTGTTCATATCCTCAATGGTGGCTCCTGCTTGCTGTTCTTGCGTCTTAAGTTCTATGAGCCGAGTTTGATCGCGTTGGTATTCTGTAGATTTTACTCGGCTTTGCCATCGAGTCCGCACGGTCTGCCATTCCAAGTACTGCCGTTCGTGCTCCGCCGCGATCCGCACCTCATCCATTTGACGGCCAGTTTCCTGTTGGAGATCTTGCAAGCGAGCCATGTTGTTTTGAACGTCCTTCAAGTGGGCCATCGTCTCGATTTTACGTACTTTGTAACGGGATACCCCGGCAGCTTCTTCCAATTGTTCTAGCCTGTCTTTGGGCTTTTGCATAAGGGCTCCCTCAACCCGGCCTTGACTAATGATCGCGTAATTGAAGCGGCCAACACCGCTATCTAAAAACAAGTCCATCACATCGCGTAGTCGCACTGAACGTCCATTAATGACGTACTCCGATTCACCATGACGATACAAACGTCTAGTGACCGTGAGTGTCTCCGGCCAGTTAGACATCGCACCATCTTGGTTATCAAAGTGAAGTGAAACCTCAGCGAGACGGGCGGCAGCGCGTTGGCCATTTCCCGCGAACAACAGGTCGTCCCACCGCTCTGCTCTTAGTTCTCGAACTCTTTGCTCTCCAAGGGCCCAGCGAATGGCATCGACCACATTGCTTTTTCCTCCCCCATTGGGACCAACGAGCGCCGTCACGCCCGACGGCAATTCAATATGGACTTCCTGACCAAAGGACTTAAAGCCGTAAATATCAATTTTGGCTAAATGCACCGATATGTTCCACCCTAATCCGAAGTTGAATCCATGCCCATAGCCCCCGACAAAGCCCAGGGCACTCGATTCGTTAGCCAATACTTTCGCCACGAGGGCCAAAGATTCCTTCCCAGCAAGGAGTAAGGTTGTAGCAATTGTCGATAATTACCATGAATCAGGTAGAGGCTTTTTGATTCTCCACAGGGAATATAGGACGCAGGAGGCGGGGAAATGAGAGTCCTAAACCAAATGGCTCAACTTATCTTAGAAGATCCTTTCATTACGGCCAAGCAATTGGCGCGTCAACTGGGCTACGCTGAAGAAAAAAGTGTTTACTACTGGGTCGACAAGACAATGTTTCATGGACTAAATGGATTCAAGCGTGCTGTGCTTAGTGGTCAATATCGTGTCTCCTCCAGCCCGGCACGAGACCAAAGAAGTCGATATGGCCGGGTACCCGTGGTGGCCGGATTTCGATCCAATGGCGATCCCATTTTGTCGGGTGAAACACTCCCCATAACGGGCGCCTCCGGCGCCCAATGGCTGTGGCGCTACCCGGGCCCCGTCAGCGGGCCATTCCTGCCCCTAGATTCGTTGATTCTTGGCCCTTGGGGTGAAGAGGATCAGGATGTGCACTGGTGCCTAGGCTACCAGCCTCTGTTCGAAAAGCCTCTCATTCGCCTAGTGTGCAGACAAGATTCTTCCCGTTGGTTATTAGATCCGACGTCGATGCAAGTGGATCACGAGTCCCAACCGCGATATATCATTCTTCAACTAATCCGCGCTTTATAGTCGCGCTTTCATCGACTGTCAACGCATGGGATCCGCGCCATCTTCCTCCATGGCGTGTCCTATGCGTTTTCTATGCTACAATAAGCCACATTAAGCAATGCAATTTTTCTAATTTGCGCTTGGCGGGCGAACACTATACTGAAGTATAAGTTGATGGATTCGATGGGAGGATCAAGTCCGTATGTTTTGTCGACGTTGTGGTGCTGACATTCCGGTAGATAGTGTATTTTGTCCCAGTTGTGGCACAAACTTGATTCTGAACGAAGCCGAACCGTCTGAAGTCGTTTCCGACGACGAGACCGTCCTGTCCCGCAGCCAAGGGCGCTCCCGACGCGCATGGCTTGACGCGATGCGTCGCGGTTACCAAGCCGGGATCTCTGGCGTTACGCGTATAGGTCAGGTTTGGTCTGGTCCTCGAAAACGCCAAATCGGCCTGAATCGGGTGTTAGCCATCGGGGGGGTCGTGTTCGGCTTGATCGGATTTATGGTGGGCCTAATGGGCCACACCCGTGGACTCGATTGGCTGTTATTCGGCTTGATTCTAATTTTAGCCGCGATTTACGTTTCGATTTCTCCAGTGCCTACCGACAAAAAATCAGAGCCAAAGGAGTTGACTGACTAACTTGCGGTGCCAAAAATGCGGTCAAGAGAATAGCGCGGGATCTCAATTTTGCCGCTTTTGCGGCCGAAAGCTCAAAGTCGTCCCGCCAGTGAAATCGGTAGCGAAGCCCAGCCGCTCTGCCAGCACACCGGTAGAGAAAACTAAATCCCCTAAAACGACAACGCCGTCCAATCCGAGTGGCGCTCGTCGACGTGTGAAGTGGGGTCGCTTGGCGTTGGTGGCGTTCGGCGCGGTGATGTTGATGGGGTTTGGCTATGCCGGGTATGAGTCGTACGCGGCTTGGACCTCTTTACCCCCCATGGCGTCGTTGGTATCCTTAAATAGCCAGAGCCAAGACTCTACCGTCTACGACGCGGCGGGTCAAAAAATCGCCACCTTGCATGGTTCGGTGAATCGAGTCAGTGTCCCGATTACCGCGATTTCTCCCAACATGCAGCATGCCATCGTGGCCATTGAGGATCACGCGTTTTACACCAATCCCGGTTTCGATTTAAAATCCATTGCACGAGCCGCGCTTGTGGATGCGATTCATCACGCGGCAGTCCAAGGGGCCAGCACCATTACCGAACAATTAGCCAAGGATCTGTATTTGAGCCCGAAGAAAACCATTCAGCGCAAACTGCAGGAGTTCTTCATTGGCTTGGAACTCGCTCGAACCTATTCCAAGCCCCAAATTTTGGACATGTATTTAAATGAAGTCTACTTTGGCAACGGTGCGAGTGGAATCGATGCCGCCAGCCAAGCCTACTTCAGTATACCTCCATCTAAGCTGAGCGTCGCACAGGCAGCCATGTTAGCAGGCCTGCCGCAAGCCCCTTCACTTTACGACCCTTTGGTGAATTTGAAACTAGCCAAGCAACGGCAATTGCAAGTGTTAAACGCCATGGCTAAGTACGGATACTTAACCCCGGCTGAAGCTGCTGCAGACTATAAGGCTCCCCTGAATTTTCATCCCGGTTCGGTGACTCCAACGGGAGTTAGTGGCTTAGGCAACTACCCATGGTACGTGCAACACGTCATCAATGACCTGCGGGCCAAGGGATACACCGCTAACATGATTGACAATGGCGGTCTTAAGATATACACGGCATTAAATCCGACCGTGTATAACATCGCCCAGCAGTCGGTAACTTATTGGATGAATTACCACTTTGGCAACAACCAGGCGCTTCAGGCTTCCGTGGTGGTGGAAAATCCTAAAAACGGTTATATCGAAGCCGTCATTGGGCAACGGAGTTATCCCGCCGGAGGTGGACAAGACTTTGCGACCAGTCCCCAAACTCAACGGTCCACCGGTTCCGCCATTAAACCCTTGATGGAATACACCGCGGCTATTGCCAAGGGGTATACCCCGACCACACCCATTCAGGATGTCCCTCTATTTAAGGTACACGGAACCTGGTGGCCGTCCAATGACGACCATGTGTATCACGGGTGGATGGACTTGCAAGACGCCTTAGCCATCTCGGACAACGATGTCGCCGTGCACCTTTTGCATGATATTGGAGAGCAATACGGATTCAATTTTGCCGCCACTAAATTCGGTATTCATCTTCCAGCCGTTGATGCCACTCAACTAGGCACGGCCATTGGTGGATTTCAAGCGGGGGGCTTAAATGCCTTGCAAATGACCCAGGCTTATGCAACGTTCCCAAACTCTGGGGTACGAATGAAACCCATCTGGATCACCAAAGTGGTGAACCAAGATGGCGCAGTCATTTATCAAAACACGCCGCATGGGAAACCAGCATTTAGTCCGCAAGTGGCTTATGTCATGACTAAGATGCTGGAAAAAGTATTCACGCCAAACCCCATCCCCGCTATCACCGGTGGTGGCGGTCCTGGAAAGACGGCAACGGGCTTTGATCTCGGTATCGGGCGGCCGGTCGCCGGTAAAACGGGCACCAACAACGGAGAGGCAGACGCGTGGTTCATGGGATATGAACCACAACTGATGGTCGGAGTCTGGGAAGGTAATCGCAATGGGGAAATCCCGCAACCATTTACATTACAGGGTCAAGCTGCGTATGGAGACGTCGCAGCGGGGCCGATCTGGCAAACCATCATGCAAAAGGTGAACCAGGCCGAAAATATCCCAGTCACTCATTTCTATCGTCCACCGGGTGTGGTATACGTTCCGAATGTAAGCACGACGTCAGGCAAGATCGCGAGCCAGTACACCCCGTCTCGGCAAATTGAGGGGGCCTGGTTTGTTCAGGGTACGCAACCAACATCGATCGGCCACTCCCACTTCCCTCTAAAAGTTGTGGCATCTAATCCGAGTCTCTTGTGGCAGCCCGGTTGTGGTCCGTATGTCACGTCCGTCTTTTTGAAAAAAGAGCCTGACTGGTCCGCGGGTAAACCATTGCCCGCCGACCATATCTACTGGCCTCCCACCAAGGCCTGCTCACCGACGGCGCAACCAAGTCAGCCCAGCAGCTCGTCCAGCAAGACTAGCAAGACTGGCAAAACTTCCAGTCCCTCGACGAGTGCATCACAATCACCATCGTCACCGTCCCCGAGTTCGTCCGTCCCGCTTCCAGTACCCGGGCCAACAACGACACCCGTATCCCCACCGTCTTCTTCAACTTCCCCAAGTAACAGTAAGGGAAACTGAGGTGGCCACGATCGATAGAATCGAGTAGGAGGGGGCGTCTCGCCCCCGACCTCTCACAGAGCCGTACAACTCCAGGATAAGCCCGGGAAAATCCCGGGCTTATCCTATGAAGCGATAACCATAGCGGGCCGTCTATCATTGTGTCCTATGGTTCTACATTGATCTAAAAATCATGTCATTGGGCGACCGTCACTTCGAATAGATTGGGGATCGATAGACCAGGCGCTTGTCTTACATATGGCCGTGATGCCCTCTTTACGCATTAGAATCAACAAGCGTTCACCTCAATGCGCCCCCTACTCACCGACTTTCTGTTCGATCGCCCACCATGATGCCATCACTTTCGCCGCGACAAAGCGGCGAGGTCCCATTTTTTCTCGCGTTCTACCGGGTTCTGAAAGCCATGCTTTCCAATAAAAATGGCAACTGGATCAGAAAATTTCTTCTCATGTGACACATCATCCGCCTGTGGTTCGTTACTCGACTGAAGGTGTGTGATGGAATGACGAATGACGTCATGCAGAAAGACGCGTGGATTAATGAATGGATCGACGCATGGGGTGACCGGGTGACGCAGTTTGCCTATACGTACACGGGAGACTGGCCTTGGGCACAAGATATCGCCCAAGAGACCTTTTTACGGCTATATCAGATAGATCAATCGCAACGGAGCACGGTCCACCCTGGATGGCTCTTTACGGTGGCCCGCAACCTTTTTAGGGATGAGGCTCGACGACGAAAGCGGGCGCTCTTTGTCCCTTGGGATGATCAGGCGGTCATGGCTACCGACCAGGAAGGTTTACAGATACTCGTCCGCGATGTAATTGATCGCATGGATTCTATGGATAGGCAGTGCTTATGGCTTTTTTACTACGCCGATTATTCCAATAATGAAATTGCCCAGGCGCTCGGCCGAAAATCTTCATGGGTTCGCACTCGTCTCTTACGGGCTCGCAAACGATTTGCACGACTATGGGAGGAATCCTAGGATGGATCAATACCATGACTTCAAAGAAAAGGACCTACGGCATGCGTTGCACCGTTATGGGCCGCCCAAACTCAATCCCTATGGGCGGTTTGACCGAGAACAGTGGGATACCGTCACTAAAGTTCGTCTTCAGTCGACTACGTCATTGAGGCGTCCTGTCACATGGAAATTTACGGCCGCGGCCTTTTTGATCGGGGGGATGTTCACCGCTTTGGGACTATTACGCCCCCCTGCGCCAACCACCGTAGGCCAACGTCCCATATTAGAGGTTGTCAAATGGATTAACAACCAAACTGTGTCGTATCGGGCAGCGCTTCCGCAAGACCGAACGCGTTTGGAGAAGATTTCCCACGCTCTAGCCACCGCTAGGCCTATCAGAAACTTACACTCCAACCAAATGACGTCTGCGGTCTCCGACCACTTACCTATAACGCCAGTCGCGGCAGACAGTGTGCCCATCCTCTACTTGGCTTACAACACCGGTCAAGTGGTATCCATCATGCCATACCATACGATAGCGAGGCCCAAGAACACCCTCTCGATTCATCGACCACACCCAAACCGCGTTGTAATTGATCGCAATCATCGCTACGAGGTCGTTGACTCGGCATACCTGGCCCAATTGCTAGGATCCACCCCACTCTGGACTCCCGCTGATCTGATGACGGTGTCCGTGAATGGAACCCATGTTTCCATTCACGGACAGGGCCTCGTCACGAATCGCGTGATCCTGACCGTAAGCCCTCTATTAAAGGGCATTGGCGGAGGAGAGAGTGGAGAACCAGCCGATTTTGTTTTGGTGACTGTCCCAGTTAAAAATGGGTCCTACCACTGGTCCGGCACAGTCCACATTCCAAAACATTGGACGGTCTACCGTACGGTGATCGCATGGGCCATCGCGGCAGATGCCAAAGCACCCACCAAGTGGCCAACCTTGGGTTCCTATAATGTCGGCAAAATTGTTTCCCTACCCCTATCTGCAAAACCGGTTACCGCAATAAAAACAGCATCCCAAGCATTGGGCGCCTTGCAAGAATGGGCGTATGCGGCCCAATCCCCTTGGAACGATGCCTATCCGGTGTGGCCAACAAAGCCGGGGCAAGAATCCGTGGCTTGGATTAATTGGGCGGGCCATCGATGGCACGGTCATCAAACAACGCGCGCCATTCCAGTACGAGGAGGTTACCGCGTCACCATTACCTGCATCGCGACCTCTCAACGCAACCAAAGGACCTGGTCCACGACGTGGTTCGTGCACCGTAACACCTTGGTGACAGGGCTCAGGAGTTTGGGAGAGCCTCCACGCACTATGGTAAAACAACTGCTAGTTCCAACCCGGTAGATAGGACGATATGGGTTCGAGAGGATCCGCTAGGACCGACTGAGTTACGAGAAATTCGTGTCAACGTCGCTGGCAGATGAGTAAGATCCTGCCCCATCTCCCGGGATTGCGTTGCCTTTCGGTAGCCGTCCGCCAGCCTAGGGTCACCAAAACAATTCCAATAGCAAGCCAATAAAGCGCCATATGCACCTCACACTAAACGACGAAAACAGCACCTATCAGGTAAAGGTTGAGGGACCCAACTTTCTTGAGACGAGCTATCGTCACCAAGCCCGTTAGCCCTATGAGCCAAGCCACGCCACGTAGAGTGCCACGGGTGGTCCCAACTTGTGCCATAATATTTGCCATGGAAACGCACGACCGGCGAACGGGTGAACAGTCGCGTAGATGTCTCCTTTGGGTTTGAACTACACACCATTCGCGGGGCTGGCCATACATTGAAGTCTGGTATAACCGGCAACGGGTGCATAGTGTTCTGGGCTACCTAACCCCGCATCCGGTGTTGACCGCCGGAATGGTCCCTACGTCATCCTTGGGGCCAAGCCAAAGGCTATGAGGTCCGGGGTGGGCTCGGTCTAGGGTCGCGTAAGCCGCCCATGGGGGAGCCTTGGCGGGGCGGCCTGCGGACAGCGCTAATCCCCCTCGCTCCCAAAGGATAGAACCGGTTGCAGTGGTTTGACATTGCCGCGAATTTCAAGTGTCCATGGACTTGACACAAGTCCAACCGGCCGCTCCGATCGTACAAGAAATAGCCCCCGTCAAAAGACTGACGGGGGCTTTCTATCGGACTGGTTGTGCCTTATGAAGGCAGGATCGACGAAGGATCGGTCACGTCGTTCAGATGTAAATGTTTCAAGGCTTCTTTAGCGCTTAGTTGCTCCGCCTCTTTTTTACTACGCCCCAGTGCCGTCGCCAGTTCGACACCCGATACCGAGACTCTGACTTCGAAGGTTTTCGCATGATCCGGTCCGAACGCCCCGATTACCTCATAACTAGGTTCCTCACCCCGCCGGCGGAGCCATTCGTTCAGCGCGGTTTTATGATCCCGACCCGTATCACGTCCCTCGACCCCGTTGAGAGCGAACTGCAACGTTTGCAAAACAAATCGCGTGGCCGTCTGCAATCCCCCATCAAGATATATGGCCCCAATCACGGCTTCCATCGCATCAGCCAAAAGCGAAGGCTTTTGGCGACCTCCACTCCGTTCCTCCCCACGACCTACACGGAGGCGACCACCCAATTCCAAGCTAATGGCCGCTTCCGCCAAGGTCGCCTCGCACACAATAGCCGCCCGGCCTTGGCTCAACTGGCCCTCAGTCCAGTTCGGATTGTTCGTGAAAAGCCACTCCGTAACCACGAGTTGCAACACCGAATCGCCTAGAAATTCTAGCCGCTCATTGTGAACTTCCTTACGAACGCCTTCGTTCGCGTACGAAGAATGGGTAAGCGCCTGCCGCAACAGATCCGGGCGTGCCACCCATCCTTCCAAACCCCCTTCACTCATGACACAAATTCCTCGGCAATGAGGCTGGCATTTTGTCCTCCAAAACCAAAGGCATTGGACATCACGGTCCGAAGCCGGGCAGGCTTCGGTACTAAGGGCACATAATCTAAGTCACAATCCTCACTAGGTGCCTCTAGGTTCAGCGTAGGCGGCATGGTTTGATGCTTAAGAGCTAAGATGGATGCAATAAGTTCCACAGCCCCCGCTGCGCCTAGAAGATGTCCCGTAGCGGATTTGGTCGAGGAAACCCCTAACGCAAAGGCATGGTCGCCAAATACACGCTTAATAGCCAGTGTTTCCGCAGCATCGCCCTTGGGAGTCGAGGTCCCATGCGCATTAATGTAATCAATCGCACCGGGATCAATACCGGCATCGTGCAGCGCCCGTTGCATTGCCTGCGCCGCCCCATTACCTTCGGGGTGAGGCTCCACCATGTGATAAGCGTCAGCGGACCGACCATACCCAACAATTTCGGCATAGATGCGTGCCCCCCGGGCTTGGGCATGAGATAGGCTCTCAAACACCAAAAACCCGGCACCTTCCCCCATCACAAAGCCATCCCGGTCCCGGTCAAACGGTCGGCTCGCACGCACGGGGTCATCGTTGCGAGTCGACATGGCCTTCATGGAACAAAATCCGGCAAATGCAATCGGAATGATGACCGCTTCCGATCCCCCCGTCAGCATCACGTCGGCTTCTCCATGTTGGATGGTCCGATAGGCATCACCAACGGCATTGCCTGACGATGCGCATGCAGTCACCAAGGCTACATTAGGGCCCTGAAGGTTAAAGCGCATAGCAATTTGTCCGCCAGCCATGTTGGCGATCATCTTAGGAATGAGGAACGGGCTCACCCGACTCGGTCCCCGATCCCGCAACACATCAAACTGTTCCGTAAGAGTCCCGAGTCCGCCAATCCCAGTACCGAACGCTACGCCGGTCCGTTCTGGATCAAAGTGCGTCGTTCCCGAATCCTCAACCGCATCGGTAGCCGCAGCCATCGCCAATTGCACAAAGCGATCCGCGTGCCGTACATCCTTACGATCAAAATATTGTAAGGGGTCAAAATCGCGGACTTCTGCCGCAATTTTCGTCGGATAGTCCGTCACATCAAAATGTGTTACCGCGGCCACACTACTCGGTCCCTTGGTAATTCCTTGCCAAAACGCGTCCAGCCCATGACCCACTGGAGACACTACGCCCATCCCGGTGACCACAACTCTTTGCACGGGTGGTTTACCTCCTTTGATCATCCCAGCTTAGCTTTCCCACGAGGAATCCAAGGGGGAATTAGGCATTTTCCCGTATGTATTCCACGGCATCACTCACTGTACTAATCTTTTCGGCCTCATCGTCCGGAATTTCCAGACCAAATTCTTCCTCCAACGCCATGATGAGTTCCACAATATCGAGCGAGTCCGCCCCCAAATCGTCGATGAACGATGCCTCACTGGTAACCTCTTCTTCATCTACTCCTAGTTGGTCCACAATAATTTGCCGAACCTTATCAAAAACCTGTTCCTTGTTTGCCACGATTACTACACCTCCACAGGAATTAGTCCATCACAAGTCCGCCATCCACCACCAGGGTCTGCCCGGTGATGTAGTCGGATTCGATTAGGAACCATACCGCCTCCGCAATTTCGCGGGGCTCTGCCGCACGTCCCAAGGGAACTTGGGCCAAAAGTCCATCATACGCTGATTTTGTCATCCCTTCAGTCAATTCCGTTGTGACCAAGCCCGGCGCCACCACATTTACAGTGATGTTTCGCGAGGCGACTTCTCGAGCCAACGCCCTCGAAAAGCCAATCATTCCTGCCTTGGAGGCCGCGTAATTAGTTTGCCCCGGATTTCCCATTATCCCGGCAATCGAGGAAATGTTCACAATACGCCCGAAGCGGTGCTTAATCATGCTACGCAATGCCGCTTTGCTACAAGCAAACATCCCAGTCAAATTAGTCGCCAAAACGGCATCCCATTCTTCGGGCCGCATGCGCAGCAATAAGTTGTCACGCGTAATCCCGGCATTGTTGACCAAGATATCGAGACGACCCCATTCACGGACCACATTGTCCACCAGAGACTGCGCTACGGCGGGATCACTGATGTCTCCTTGGGCCAACATCACAATGCCACCAGATTGCCGCAACTGGTCTGCAAGCTCCTCGGCTCGTTGCTGATTACCCAAGTAGTTAATGACAACTCGGATTCCTTCGGCGACCAGTTTCGTGGTAATAGCCTTACCAATCCCGCGGGATCCTCCCGTAATGAGCGCCACCCGTGTTTCCTCAGTCTGTATCGCTGCGCCCACTGTTTCACCTCAAAGTCGCCTTAGTTTGCATGGTTGCGCGTCTTGGACCCCAATTCGTTGCTATTATAGCTTCCACCCTACACCAGTTCAAGGGCTCGCGCTAACCCATCGGGGTCTTCCACGTTCACGGCACGTACTGGGCGATGAATTTTCTTTACTAAGCTCGTTAAACTCCGACCCGGACCTAATTCGAGCAGCCCGTCCAACTCATAGGTCAAGGCACGATGAACGCTTTGCTCGAACATGACAGGCTTGGAGACTTGGGCCACCAATCGCGGCACAATATCTACCGCATCCTGACAAGGTTCAGTGTCGACGTTGGCGAGGACTGGAAATGACCCATGATTAACCGTTACTGCGCCCAAAGCTCTGGATAGCACGGCTCCTGCCGGCGCTAACAGGCTCGAATGAAATGGTGCACTCACCGATAAGCGCACCGTTCGTGCGCCGAGAGCTTCGGCCCTTTCTTGGACCGCCTCCAGGCCACGATTGAGTCCAGAGACCACCGTTTGCCCTGGAGCGTTATAATTGGCTGGCTCCACCAATCCGGCTTTCGACGCCGCTTGGCATAATTCCTGCACCACGTCGGTTTTTAATCCTAAAATTGCTAACATCCCACCAAGGTCTTTAGGCACGGCGTCCTGCATGGCCCGTCCCCGAATTCGGGTTATCCTTACGGCGTCCGCTAAGCTTAGGGCTCCCGAGGCCACGTATGCAGAATACTCCCCTAAAGAAAGTCCTAACGCCAACACCGGCTTCAGATCGGGCCGATGCATTCTTAACGTGTTCCAAATCGCGATGCTGACAACCAATATGGCTGGTTGTTGCACCTCGGTGTCCCGAAGTTTGGAGTCCGGGCCTTCCAAAATAATGCGGCTCAGACTGTATCCGAGGGCTTCGTCGGCCTCTTGAAACACGGTTTTGGCGGCATCCGAGATTTCGAGAATCCCGCGACCCATGCCGACATACTGGGCCCCTTGACCCGGAAACATGATCCCCCATCCTGCCATATGTGTCCCTCCCTCCGATTTCTTGTTCTTGCGATTCCCCTCGATGCTATGACTCGTCGTGCTGCCTCCTAGTCCTCCCCTGCTTGCCATAATTCCACTTGGTCCGTGGACAGGGGACACAACAGCGCTCCATAAGCTCCGGGACCCGCATGAGTCCCAATGACGGGACCCGCGACGGCGGTGAGAGATGCCACCATTGGATAATTATCTGCCAGTGTGGCGATGAGTCTTTGCAGTTGCGGGACCGGAGTGGTGCTGGCCGCGGCAATGAAGCATGGTGTACCCGGAGCGATCCGTTCAGAGAACAGTTGCAGCATTCCAGGAATGATATGACGCTCTCCTCGAACCTTTTTGGCGGCCTTAATCATCCCATTCTCAACCTCCAAAATGGGTTTCATGTCTAAGAGGGTTCCCACCAAGCGCGCCGCCTGGCCAATTCGTCCTCCCCGCGCTAGGTATTCCAATGTCACCGGGGCCACCAATAGGTGCAGGCGAGGGATTAGGGACCGCAATTCATCGACGATGGCCGCCGCCGAAGATCCCTGTCCCGCTCGGCGCGCGGCCCACCACACCAGCATCCCAAGTCCCACACTTACGTTGTGACTGTCGATAACCGTAACATTGCCATCGACTAGGCGAGCCGCCGCCTCTGCCACCCTCACCGTTGAGCTTAAGCCCCCACTGAGATGGATTGAGATGATGGCATCGCACCCGGGCTGGGCCAGAGTCTCGCGATACCGTGCCGCGAATGCGCCCGGAGAGGGTGCCGTCGTATGGACCGGCTCTTGGGACGTCACCAGACGTGCCATAAAGGCGTCAGCGCTAAGTTCGGTACGGTCCTCATAATAGTGATCGCCAAACCCCACGCTGAGGGACACTAAGCCAATGCTGTAGCGCTCCAGCAGTGCCGAGTCCAGATCGCATGTCGAGTCAGTGACGATAGCAACCCCCACGGTATTAGCGCCCCCATCGCAAGACGTTAGAACCCCAAGTTAGACCAGCCCCAAACGCCACCAAGACCACGATGTTGCCGCTTTTCAAGCGGCCATCCTGACGCGCATCTTCGAGTGCCAATGGAATGGTAGCGACTGAGGTATTGCCGTAACGTTCAATATTGACGACAACCCGATCGGGATCGAGATTAAAACGTCTTACGGCAGCATCAATAATCCGTAGGTTTGCCTGGTGAGGTACTAATAAGTCCATCGCGTCAAGGGTCAACCCCGCCGCTCGAAGGCCCTCTTCCACCGCTTCCGGCATCGCTTTAACCGCAAATCGAAACGTCTCATTACCATTCATTTTCAGAAAGTGCTGCCGATCTCGCACCGTGTCTTCCGATGCCGGGAGTCGGGACCCGCCGGCTGGCAGCGACAAGAGGTCCCCACCCCGGCCATCGGCTTTCAGGTACGAAGCCAAAATCCCAAACTCGGTATTGGTTTCAGCTTCCAGCACTAGGGCCCCTGCACCGTCACCAAATAACACCGCGGTGGTTCGATCTTGGTAGTCGGTAATGCTACTTAGCTTATCTGCTCCAACGACCAAGATGCGCCGGCAAGTGCCGTTTTGGATGAGCGTCGACCCCATGGCCAAGGCATAAATAAGGCCCGTACACCCAGCCTGAAGATCGAACCCCGGAACCGGTGAAGACGTCAGTCTGGCCTGGAGCCGCGCTGCCGTCGAAGGAAATAAGGTATCCGGGGTGTTGGTGGCCACGATGATAAAATCGAGTTGGTCGGCCGTAATACCCGCCTCAGCACAAGCCAACTGGGCGGCGCGTACGGCCATGTCGGTGGTGGTTTCGTCGGGCGCTGCAATGTGACGCTCTCGAATCCCAGTGCGAGTCAAAATCCACTCATCATTCGTGTCGACAATCCGTTCCAAATCCTGGTTGGTTAATACTTTCGATGGTGCATAGGTGCCCAACCCCGCAATTACGGCTCGAGTCATCATCCGTTACTCTCCTCTCCTATCACGCGCTCCCGTATGCGGGCTTGGGTCCCTAGCACCGAGAATTGATGGGCCATTTTCACTGCAATCTGAAAGGCCCTGGCCTCACTCGCGCCATGGCACTTATAAATAGGTTGGTCAAGCCCTAACAGAGGGGCCCCTCCATATTCCTGATAATCCAACTTGGCACGCAATTCGAGGAGTCCGGGCTTGAGAAACCATGCTGCCAATTGGGTGGTACGATTACGCATTAGCACTTGACGAAACTGACGCATAATGTCCCGCGCTAATCCTTCCGAAAGCTTCAGCGCTATATTCCCGGAAAAACCGTCACACACCACCACGTCCACTTTCCCCTGCAACAGCTCACGGGACTCCACATTGCCGACAAAGTTTAAGGACGTCCCTTGGAGACCTTCATACGCCTCGCGGAATAAGGGTGGCCCCTTACCCGCCTCTTCTCCCACATTTAAGAGAGCCACTCGAGGCGCCGTGATTCCGTACACTTCTTCACAATATAAAGATCCCATCACCCCATATTGTACGAGTTGGCTTGCTTTAGGGGACAAGTTGGCCCCCACGTCCAGCATGAGCATTCCCCATCCTTCTAACACCGGCAGGATGGCCGTTAAAGCGGGCCGCTCGATGCCTTCCATGCGTCCTAATGTCAGTAGTCCAGCCGTCATCAAGGCTCCAGTATTGCCCGCCGAGATTCCCGCCACCGCTACCTGCTGTTCGACCAACTGAATCATCCGCACCATGGACGAATTACGCTTATGTTTGACTGCTGCCACCGGAGCGTCTTCCATAGTGATGACTTCACGGGCATCGATGATGTCAATGCGTTGCAAATGAGATCCGGGAGCTAACAGGGGTTTAATCTGCGTGGCGTCACCCACCAAAACCACTTGCACCGCATCATCCGCCCGCACTGCGTCCACGGCCCCCTGAACCGCCGCGCCCGGGGCATGATCGCCCCCCATAACATCGACTGCAATCTTCACTCCGCCATTCCCCCTCTGCCGACCGAGCCCGGTTGCATCGCGAATACCACGAATTTGGCACGAAACACAGGTTCACCCCGCACATGGCTCACCACCAGCACCACCCATCGGCTTCCCGTGCTCCGTAATACTTCCGCATGGGCCATTATTTGTTCACCCGCCATAACCGGCTGCTTGAATTTGGCATTAGCTAAACCGGTGAGGACCACATCACCATCCACGACGGCCATCGCTAGTGAGTCCGCTTGAGCAAAGAGGTAATGCCCTCTCAATACCCCGCTCCTCGCTAATCCCATTGACGGATCCGTGTCCAAAATCGACCGACCCCGTTTCCCGACGTCGAGGTCAAGTAGCTCCCCGACCATGTCTGGTCGCTGCAATCCGGAAGCTTGGCTCACCGTTCTTCGTGCGATGCCTTCAGATCGGAGCCGTAATTCAGGAATCCCTAAATGCAATCGGTCCAAGCGTATCGTAGGAACACTCACACCAAAGTGTTGGGCCAGTTCATCATCGGTTTGAAGGGGATTATGTGCCACTAACTCACGCAACTGGCGTTGCCGTTCCATTCGGGTAAGATGCGGCACAGGAATTCACCTCCATACTTAACACTAAATGATATCACCCGGTAATAAATTTGGATCAAAAAAATTCCATGGAAAAATCCCATGGAATATTTACGCGTCGTGGTTTACGACAATGCGACCATCATAAAAACCACAATGAGGGCAAACATGATGGGGCATTCGGTCCCCGTGACACCGCGAGCACTCTATCCACTGAGGTGCCGTAAGTTTCCATGTGGAACGCCGCGTGCGGGTCCGAGATTTGGGTGTTTTGCGCTTAGGAACTGCCATGTGAATCCCTCCTACTATTTCTAATCCGGTTCGTGTGCCAGCCTCTCCAACACGGCCCATCGTTCATCGAGCGTAGGGCGGCACGTACATGCGCTAACATTTAGATTCGCTCCGCATTGCGCGCATAACCCCATGCAATCCTCCCGGCATATTGGCGCCAATGGAACATTGACCCCTACCGCATCGGCAATGAAACGATCCAATTCGATTTTATCCCCTACAAACCGATAATAATCCAGTGTGGGATCGTCTCCGCCCGGTTCTTCTCGAAATTCTTCTGTCATCCGAAAAGAAATCGGCAACACAAACTCTTCAAGACATCGAGAGCACTGAGCCTCGACGTTGGCCACGCCAGAAAACTCCACGATCAAAGCGCCGCCCGTGTTGCGAACCTTCACTTCAATGTGAGCCGAGTCCAATAAGGGAAAGTCCACGCGTTCTTGCGCGAGTGACGGCCACGCATCATCTAATTCCTGAACTTCTTCTCGGCCTGCCCACTTCTTGACGTCAGAAACCCTTACGTCCATCATTCCACCTCGCAAAACTGTTGCTATTATACTGATTTCCCAACGAGATTGTCAACCACAGATCGGCTACGGATCTCCCCGGACGTTTACAGTTTTCCCCGCCGCATTGCCCCGATAATTACCCATAGACCCATCAAGGACGCGGCAATAAATGCATATTCACCAAAGGGAAACCGTGCCATATGGTCCAAGTGGTCGCGATGCACGACTAACCCTGATCCGATAATCAGGGCCGCCAATAAGAAAGAAAGCGCCACGCGATTGACGAGCCGCTCCCAATGGCCCAAAACCTTGTCCAAATGCTTATTTTCCAAAACGATGCGAACTTCTCCGCGACTGAGCGTGGCCAACGCTTGAGTGAGTTCCCCCGGTAGCGCGGACACCGTACGGGACCAGTCATGAATAACGTCTGAGACGCCAGGTATCCAAGCCCCGGGCTCCAATCGACTCAATAGCAACTCCGGACCAAAGGCCTTACCTAGTTCCACTAATGAGGTATGTGGATCGATATGACGGACCACGCCATCCACGGTCATCGCCGTCTTGGCTAACAGCGCATACTCGGTCGGAATGCGGATATGATAGTTTTGTGCCAGGGCCAAAATGTCCCCAAAGGCCTGCCCTAAGTTAAAGTCATCCAGTTCGCTTTCATAATAACGTCGTCGAAGTTGTTCCACGTCCTGAATCAGAGGGCCCCGGTCAATGTTTCCTTCTACCGCCCCGAGATCCAATAGGGCATCAACAATCCGGGTCGGACGTCCTTGGGACAGGCCTAAGATCAAGGCCACCGAATGGCGACGCATCTCAGCGGACAAGAGCCCCACCAAACCCCAGTCTAAAAACATGATCCGACCTTCTGCGTCGATATGGACGTTTCCGGGATGAGGATCGGCGTGAAAAAACCCTTCAATAAAAATCTGGTAGTAGATGGCTCCCACGAAACGCTGAGCCATTTCTCTCTTGGCGAGGGGCGGTGGCGAACGTTTGAGAGACTCCGTTATCTTGAGCCCGGTAAATTCCTCCATCACCAACACATCGGGCCGTGTCCACTCCCACAGCACACGCGGGATCCGCATATGCCGCCGACCGTTATAGGCTTTCCACGCACGATCCGTGTATTTCGCTTCTTGGCTAAAATTCAGTTCTTCTCGCAAGGTGCGGGACAATTCCGCGATCAGCGTCGGGATTTGATACTGTTCGGCCCAATCCGTCCGGCGTTGAACGAGATCCCCTAATCCCTTAAGAATTCTCAGATCGGATTCGGTTTTGGGTACCACATCGGGCCTACGGACTTTAATCACCACGCGTTCTCCACTTATTAACCGCCCTTGGTGGACTTGCCCCAAGGACGCAGCAGCCAACGGCTGTGGGTTAATATATCCCAACACCTCCGCCATTGGACGCCCCCATGCGGTCTCCAATGTCTTGATCACCGCATCAAAGCCGAATGGTGGCACATCGCTTTGGAGGCGCTCAAGCGCGCGGACTAACTTTTCTGGCAACAAATCCGTGCGGGTCGATGCGAGTTGTCCGAGTTTCACGTAGGTCGGTCCTAAGGCCGCCAGTACCAACCCGATGCGCTCGGTCCAATCCGCATCATCGTCAGGGACACGGCTCTGAAGCCAACGTTCTTTCAGCGATAGATGGCGTGAGAGTCCAATTTTGTCGATTGCCATGACAAATCCATGTTGAGCCAGTATTTTGGCGATTTCCCGATAGCGTTTCCAAGGAGATCGCCAGGGCCAATATATCATCGGACGGGTTCCTGTTCGTAAGTTCCAAAAACAATCGGGCGGGCATCTTCTACCATCAGCCGTCCCTTGGACACCACCTTGGCAATTGTCTCATCGTAAATCATGACAACATGACCGATTGCCCCGGGGCGAAGACGCCCCACCCGAGGCAGCTTCAATATGGTTGCCGGCGTTGATGTCACAGGTGCTATGGCTTGGTCCCATGGAATTCCTCGCTTTACTAATCCAAGAACGGCCAGCCACATCGTGGTGGCGGACCCCATAGCCATTTTTACCAGGTGGCCTTGAGCATCGAAAGTCGGTGCCGACCCCTGGGCGTCCGAGCTAAAGCTGATATGATTCCAGAGAACTCCGTGTTCCTTCAAAAAGATCATCGCCGCAGCGGGATCCACCGCGTCCGGATCCTCGGATGTCGGCACAATTCCGGCAGTCAGATCCAGCCAGCCGCCGCGTTGACCCAAGTTCACGGCATCCTCTAGGAGTGCACGATTGCGGTTCAGATGGGTCGGCACAAAGGTCTCAATGGGAAGATCGGCCATCCCTAAGACTTCATACACGGGCTGTAGTTTTCGGGGACCACTTCCGAGATGCAAATGTAACACGCCCGCCTTGCCCGATAACAGGCCCCCCACGCGCGCTTCGGAGGCCAATTGCGCCAAGACCCGGTCACTAGGATGACTCCCCCGATGGTCGCT
>JAKADJ010000274.1 GCA_021820645.1 Bacillota bacterium | reverse complement strand
CGATCGTTGATTCAAGCGGAAAAAAGGACACAATGTCCTTACGGCAACTATTTGATGTAACCCACTGTAAAACGAGAAATGAGCCGCCTTACCGTGACCGTATCGGTCATCTCTTTCGCGTTGGCGTATAATAAAAATGCAGTGCTTCTCGAAGAACACGATCATGCTGGAAATGGGTTCTGGGGCCAGATTACCAAACCCGACCCGTGGTGGACCACAGTGTTTAGCGGTTATACTCTTCCGAGAGAGTAGAGCCCTGCAAGCATCCATAGAACAGGGGATGACCTACGATGCGAGAATTAAGCCGCGAAGAAGCGAATAAGCTCGCTAATTTTAATATTGGTCACGGCTATGTTCGAAGTGAATATAGTTATACGCGCGGAATCATCCACGATGTGGAGGCGTTTGTTGACGCTATCCACGCACTGCTTGAGCTATTAACCCGGTCTTGGCCGGAAGGAGAATCCCATTGGTTCCCGCTCATACAAAGTCTTCAATATGACGATATTCAAGTACCGGAGCACCTGAAGACCTTCGAATTTCAATCCCACGTGGAATCACTGAATCATGCTGCATTAGCGTTAGAGGAGGCGTGTCAACGATTTTCCGGCACGATTAACCCCCACGCGTTTAATCTCCCAGGTCCCCGGGAATAAGGTGGAAGAGATTCACGCCCCCACTCCATGGGATTTTTTAGGGATTGGTAGTAACGCTGCGACATTGCACGCCCCCGAGACTTGCCCATCGAACTCGCCATATTTTCCCATCCAATCCATAAATTGCGATTCGTTATTCCACCAACTCATGCCGTTATTCACAGCGTTTGGACAGGCTGTAGTAATACCGAAGGATATCTTGAGTGAGTATCTCCCTGTCCCACAACATTTGGAGCCCCGATGCTTTGCGTGAGATGATTGAACGAAGTAAGGCTGGCTAAAAAATAGCCGGATCGTCTCCCAACGCCCTTTTGGATAAAAATGAGATCCGCCGATGAGGGCGGACCACTTTTGTGGGCTTGGCTCATATTCTTCTTTAACGGCATCGCCCTTCTCATGTTACCCGCTGGATTGTCCACCGCATGGGTGATTAAGACCATCCATTAGCCGCGGATTGAAATGAGCCCCCCATTGAGCGGCCGTTTTGCCGCGAGGTGCAGGGATCCCGTCGTAATCGGCTCAATCAAGGCATCGGGATAGCCGTGCTCCTGGGCAATCTTTACGGTTAACTCATAACGACTGAGCCGATCCGGACCCACGATGTGCAAGATCCCTTCAACGTTGGACTCTACCGCTTTCAAAGAGCGAGTGACCAGATCCTGGCTATTGGTCGGGGTGTTTACCTGATCCGTGGCTGCTTTCACCGGCTTTCCCGACTCTAGCTGTTGGAGAATCCGGTACACAAAGTTGCGCGGATTAGGCTCGTCACTGTAGATCCAGGCCGGGCGGATGATTAAGGCGTGAGGAATGTGGGTGAGAAGATATTCTTCGGTCCGCACCTTATGCTGCCCATAGGTCTGTAGCGGATGCGTCGCATCCGTTTCTCGGTAGGGCCCGTGAGTCCCATCAAAGACGTAATCGGTAGAGAAAAATACCACCTTGGTGCCGAACTCCTGAGCGATTTCGGCCACCCCTGAAGGTGCCTCTACGTTGAGTCGGTGGCTTAATTCCGGTTCACGCTCACACCGATCCACATCAGGTAGCGCAGCCGGTAGCCACACCACATCGGGATGGTGTTGACTTAAGGTTGTATGGACTGCTTTGCGGTTCGTAAAGTCGAGCGGGATTTGACCCGAAACCGGGGTAGCAAAATAGGTACCGATTGCCTCGTGATCGGGATTCGCTTCGAGCGCCCGCCAGAGATATCCCCCCACCTGTCCCGATGCGCCAATAATGAGATGCCGCATAGAGCTATTCTCCTCACTTTCTACATACCCGTATCCAACCTCTTAGTTGGATAGAAGCTTACTCCGAAGAGCTTGGATTAGCGCGGGCTCGGCAATCAGCCCTTGGTGATACCAAAGAATCCGTCCTGTCGAAGACACCAACACTTGGGTCGGGAGTCCGACCACGCCATAGGCATCGGAAATATTCCCCGTGGCGTCCAGCGCCACCGGATAGGGAATATGAGACCTGGTCACATAATGGATCACATGAGCGGTAGACGTTTCCGAAAGTCTTAGATCCACCCCCACAACGGTTGGCAGGTGATGCGCCTTAGCATAGCCTTGATACGACTTCAATACGGGTATTTCCTCTTGGCAGTCCGGGCACCACGAAGCAAAGAAATCTAACAATAGCGGTTTCCCCCCGTGTCCTACCTTGAACGAGGCCAGGCGTCCTCCCGGGAAAATGGTTTGTGCGGTAAATGGATGGCGATGTTGGGTAGGCCCTAGATTCCCGGCCAAATACGTTAACTCCCGGGCCGCCGGAAAGCGCGTCAAGGGCGGATGACCTGGTAAGAGCGGCGTCACATGCACCAACAAATTATGCACTTCGGCCGACAGCACGGGCTGGTTGCCGACTGCCGCATTGATATAAAGCCAACGTTCTTGTCCTGTGGGGCTAATGACCACCACGGCCGGAATATGCTGGACTAAATCTCCTTTAAGGACCTGGGTGGCGACGTAGTACGAGGCCCAAACCTTTTTAAGAGCCGCGGCGGAGCCCGTGACATATTGCCAATGGTGCAACATGGCGTGACTCTTAGACCAGGCATAGACGTCCTGAACACTGGTAGCCACCGGGTTGGCATTGACTGCCACCAACTGGAGGTTCTTTTGGTAAGGCCCCAGATCGTGCTGCAGGTTCTTTAACACCACCGCCGTCAAGGGACACACGGTGGTACACTTGCTATCGATGAAAGTGAGCACCACCACTTTACCTCGAAACTGCTTGAGACTCACCGTCTGGTTAAACTGATTGGTCAAGGTAAAGTTTGGTGCGGCGCGCTTTAAGGTCACGCCCGGATCCACATTCGCGGCCACCGATGAGAGTTGGCTTATCGACGTCGGCAGATTGCTCGTCTGGGGATGCCATCGACTCACCACCCGGTAGGTCCCGAGCACCACCCCCACTAACAACACCATGAGGCTCCCGAGGATCATGAGATTACGAAATTTAGGCATCTTGTCCACCTCTACTTAAATGAGACCCACATGGAGTCCGGGTCCGCCAATCCAATACCATAAGAGATAAAAACTCGCGGCTACCATTACCACCGCACTTAGTTTGTGAATGCTTGGCATTACGGCTTCAATCAGGCGCTCGGCCAGAGCGCGGGCCTCGACTGTAACCAGCGACAGGCCCGTCACGATGATACCCATGCCGCACGCGAACACCACATAGCGGACTAATCCTACCAGAATCCCCTGATGAAAGCCCACCGCATCGACGGCCAAAAATACGGGAAGACTGCAGGTTAAAGATACCAGTCCGTAACTTAACCCATAAAGAAAAAATGGCCATCGTCCCGCTTGTCCGCTCCACCGTTGAACGCGGGAAGAGAGCCCCCAAAGGCCCGTGCCAAACCCTTTGCCCCGCCATAGAGCCACTGCCATCCCGAGCAACAAGAGCGCCATCATCACCGAGGTAATCGGGGCCAGAATAAACAAAAGTCGACCCAGGCTGGCCACGATAAGTCCAGCCAGCCCAAACAACACCACAAACCCGGCCGTCATCGCGAGACCTGCACTTAACCCCTTGAGCCAGGTCGTTTCTCCCCCTGGGCGGGACAACAGCAAAGCCAAGTAACTCGGTAACAGGCCGACTCCACACGGGTTAAAGGCGACCACCATGCCAGAAGATAACGCCAACAAGACTCCCATAGCTCGCTCCTCCGGCGCAAAAAGTATCCTGAGATCCCAAATCTACAGTTCAGCCACAACCGTCTTAGCCATCCCATTGACCCCAAGATGAAGGTCTACGTGCATGCTGTGCAGCATGTGTTCCATGCCATGGCCCATATGCTGGGCCGCCACATCGGTGACCTGATGGTCTATCAAAAACTTAGCAACTCGGGCATGGTGCTGCCCTTCACCGCTCTGTCCGTGGAGTTCATCCCATCCTACTGGAATTTCCTCCCAGGACTCTATTTTGCCCCCCTCGACTTTCGCAATCGCGACTTTTGGTGCCTTGCCCCAGCGCGGTTCGACCGCGCCCGCGTCATCAATCGGAATACACACGGTACGCATGATGTAGCC
>JAKADJ010000273.1 GCA_021820645.1 Bacillota bacterium | reverse complement strand
CCTGGGGTGCATTACGACGACGCGCATGCCTCTGGAAGTGGGCAGACTGACAACCCCTCCACGCCGACGCTTGGGAACCTCTTCTTCCCAGTCCGAGGCCGCGGCGGTTTCTTCCACCTCGTAGTCTTCTCCCTCAACCTCTTCCAGCCCCACGAAATTAAGAAACTTCCCCACTATATTTGACTTCATATCTAACCCTCCTTATCGGCTTCACGTGACTCGCCCTGGATTCGGCAATGAACCAAAAAGACCCGTCCCAATCCGTATCATGGTGGCTCCGGCCTCAACGGCCCATTCATAGTCGTGGGTCATTCCCATCGACAAATGCTCCAGCGGAGCCCATGGATATCCTTCCAATTGACACATTCGCCATAATTCGCCAGTTTCCTTCATTAAATGACGAATTCTTTTCTTTTCTGCAAAAGAATTATCAGAAGGCAGGGGAAAAACTGCCATAAGACCGCTAAATACCAGTTTGTCCCACTTTTCGGCAGCCAAGAGGAATCTTCGGACTGTGTCTAGGTTCGGATCGAATCCCGATTTGGAGGTCTCTTGACCGCCGTTCACCTGCAACATCACAGGAAATTTTTCTGAACGATTTACGCCTAAAAGACCCCGATCTATCGCTGTGGCGAGTTTCTCACTATCAATCGAGTCAATCGCGTCAAAATGGTGTATGGCATATTTTACCTTGTTCGTTTGTAGATGTCCAATCATATGGAGAGGAAAATCCGGCTTCGGATCCCATTTGACCAAGCTTTCCTGTACCCGATTTTCCCCAATCAGGGTGGCCCCGGCCGCTACGGCCTGAATGCCCGCCTCCCGTGACCGATTTTTGGTTACGGCCATGATTTTCACGGAACGACCCGGAGCTAAGTCGTCGAGCTTAGCCTGGATCTCTTCAAGATGCCCTTTTATGTCCGACAGATAAATCCCCCCATGCGCCCCGTAACTTTTCGGTCACGTCGATATGAAAAAAATTCATCGTGGCAACTCGTGCAGCGTCCCAATACGGCAATATGCTGCGAAGGAATCCCCATGGACTGGAGGATTAGACGATTGGTTTCCCAAAGATCAAGCTGCCAGTGGTCCATGTCCTTTCCCGAAATCAGGGTGCGGGAATGGCCTAACGCGTCTTTCACTGACCTCTCAACTACGCGGTCCACCTCGTAACAACAGGGGCCAATCGACGGGCCGATGCCGACTCGGATGTCGTCGACGGCATACCCGGCTCTGACCACCGCCGCCACCGCCTGTCGTTGCACGCCCAATACGGTTCCGCGCCAACCGGCATGAAGGATACCAATCCAGCGACCCTGAACGTCCGCCATAAAGAGGGGTACACAATCGGCAAATCCCATTCCCAGAACCAGATCGGCCTCACGGGTCAGCAACCCGTCCAATCCGGGTAAACTCGTGGTCATGTCAAGAGCGCCTCGCCCCGCTTGTGCGGCATCTACCCACGCCACCTCTTTCTGGTGAACCTGTTGGGCCATCACCAGGCGCGATAGACCCTCGGGGACCGCCCACCGTCTGTTTTCTTTTACTGTTTTGGGGTTATCTCCCACACTGAACGAAAGATTCAGGGTGTCATACGGAACCCTACTGAATCCCCCGTGACGCGTGGTAAACCACGCCTTTACGCCTCCAATCCCTTGCCAGCGCCACTGGTCGTCTGCTCTAACCCACTGCATCGTGACCCCTCCCTCGCGCGTTATAGGTAGCAGGTAATGGTCCTGACCGTGTCCTCTCGACCCCTAAGATTTTCAAGAGCTCCCCGAAAGGAACCTCGGCCATGGATCCGAGCTTTCGATGCACGGCTGGGAACGAGAGCGGGTGCGTCATGGGGTTGGTCACCACCACGCAGGTTAGGCCCGCACACAAGGCGGCCATGGCTCCATGGGGTGAATCCTCCAAGGCCAGGGCATCGGACGGTTCCACTCCAAGTTTTTGACAACATGCCAGATACACTGCGGGAGATGGCTTCACCCGGTCGACATCGTCCGCCGTAATGACAGCATCAAAGAATTCCAATAGCCCCAAGTGTTGCAGCCATCCGACCACCCAATCGCGGTGAGAACTCGACGCTAACCCGATTTTTAGGAGACCGGCGCGCGCTTGTTGCAGATAGGCACGTACCCCGGGGCGGGCGTCTTTCGTGCCGAGCCGGGCCCGAACCACTTCATCATGGCCTCTTGAGATGGCTTCACAATCAAGCGGCCTGCCGATCCGGGTGGCCAATTCTTGGCACGGATCAAAACCAGATTGGTCGGTCCCGATGCCTTTCCCCCATAAGGTGAGCGGCAAGTCCTGGCCATAACTGCGGAAAGTGTCCAACCAGGCTTCATATTCGGGTGTTTCGGTATCCATGATAAGCCCATCAAAATCGAAGACAACGGCGCGAAACATCGGGTTTCCTCCAGGAAGCAATTTAGGATATGGTATCATGACTCCAACCCGAGGAGCACCCCCAAAGAGGGAAAAGGCGCCTTAGTGCGGCGCCTAGCCCAGATTATAGTCCGTAGCGATTTCCACTAAAATCACGTCATGCCCGATTTTACGAATCTCCGTCCATTGAATGACGGTATCACGCTCTCTTCCTAGCAATCCCATGAGACGCCCGGCACCCAAGATCACCACGGATTTGATGCGCCCGGCTTCCAAATCCAATTCCAGATCCCCAACGAATCCCAGCCGACGTCCGTCATTCACGTTCACGACGTCCTTCATCCGAAGCTCGGAGGTTTTCACCATCAGAAATCCCCCCAGATTCAGCCTATGTGACACCCATCGAGGCTAGAATCGGAGACAGGCCATGGCTTACAGCCAATTCAAGAGATAGCGTAAAAGCCTCGGCGATTGCCATGAGACGCGAATCTTTCCAGTCCGTAGAGTCGAGGTTGGAGCGTCCCGGTGCACCGGAGCAAAAGCAGGGTTGGAGATGGTGCTCTGGTAGGGTACAGCCACCGCGTTCCCCATATCCACGAAACACAGGGAAGGATACAAAACACACCACCAATTGTGGCCTTGAGCCTTCCCCAGCTTGACCAAGAGCGCTGTATAGTGGCCGGCTGGCAGAATCCAACTGCCGTATGCTTTTGTGGGAAACACGCTGGTGCCTAGGGTTACGTGCGCCAGATACGGCACATGCTCTTGCTGCAAAACTTGATCGGCAACGATTTGAATTTGGCGCGTTGCCTGGTCGAGAATATTTCGAGCTTGGGTTACCGAATGAGCCGCTTCAAGACGAGGTTCCAGGATCCGCAGCACGGCGTCTCGCACATCCAGCTTGACGGCTTGGTCGATCGGGTTATCCGAATTGGCAATGACTCGAAACCGGATAACCCGGGGCGTAGAGATCGGATGTGCCACCGAGGGTGGGGCCGATCGCGTAACGGGAGCAATGCTCCACAAAAATCCAATCGCCAAGATGCTGACCATCACTTGCTTGACCCACATCGCACTCTTAATCCTCACTTAACCGATTGATTTTCATTCGTGCGCGAATGAATCCCCAAGACCCCTTTGTGGAGGTCGTCTGTCACATGTACTTGCGCATATGTGTCAAGGCCGCCTTTTCGAGCCGAGACACTTGCGCTTGGCTAATTCCAATTTCATCGGCAACTTCCATTTGCGTCTTCCCGTCAAAAAACCGCATGGTAAGAATCAGTTTTTCCCGGTCATTCAGTCGGCGCATGGCTTCTCGTATCGCGATCCCTTCCAGCCAGTTGCGATCGTGGTTTTTCTCGTCACTAATTTGATCCATTACATAAATCGGATCGCCACCATCGTGGTAGATCGGCTCAAATAGGGACATCGGTTCTTGAATCGCGTCTAATGCATAGAGCACGTCCTCCCTGGGAATCGAGAGCTCTTCCGCAATTTCGCTGATGGTTGGTTCCTTAGAAAATCGATGAACCAACCCATCCCGGACTTGCAAAGCCTTATACGCGATATCACGCAACGAACGACTCACCCGAATCGGATTGTTGTCCCGTAAATAGCGGCGAATTTCTCCGATGATCATCGGGACGGCATAGGTCGAAAATTTCACGTTCTGGCCTAGATCAAAATTATCGATCGCCTTCATGAGCCCTATACATCCCACTTGAAACAAGTCATCGCTGTGTTCGCCGCGGTTCTGAAATCTTTGAATCACGCTAAGCACCAAACGTAAGTTACCGTTAATCAGTTGATCACGACTC
>JAKADJ010000008.1 GCA_021820645.1 Bacillota bacterium | reverse complement strand
TTATACCATCGACACGTACCGATTTTTCCCGATCTTATTGGTTACCACCGCACGCCGATAAACCGTTGAGCGGCTCCCAAAGGTCCGAAACATCCCGCATTGGGCGGACTAGGTACTGGCACATCGCCAGCGACAGTGCTTCACACCCAAGCCAGCTAGCATCCCCCAGAAACCTCCCAGCAGGGCCCATCTTGCCAATTAATTCCCTTAGGTCGACATACGGGATATGGGTAGCAATGGCTCACCCATATCAGGTGCTCGGACTCGACCTCCCGAGCTAGATTGCCCCCTCGTGATTCCTAACCCATGGCGTTCAAGAATTTTCCGTTCCCTCTCTAAATTACCCGATGGTCTTGTGGATGGCTTCGTTCCAATCTAGGCGATTCTGGTTTGGCTTTCGCTGCCTTGCGGGCGCCGATTACCAAGAATGACCCCCGCAACGCCGACTAACAGAAGAAGTCCGCCGATGACCGTGCTTACGGTGATCGCTTCGCCCAAGACGACCGCGCCTAAAAGCACCGCGACCAAGGGATTGACATACGAATAAGTGGTGACGAGGATAAGAGGCAATAGCCGCGTCGCCATAATGAATGAGGTGAACGCGAGGAGTGACCCTATCACCACTAAATACCCAAATCCAACCCACGCCATGGTGCCAGGATGAGGAATCGTCTCTCGTGTGCACAGCACCAGGACTAAAAATCCGCCGCCACCAAAGAGTTGCTGCCATGCGGAGCTGACCACCGGATCGGGACGCAAGAGTTTTCGTCGCTGTAGCACTAGCCCGGCAGCCCATGAGCCTGAGGCCATGATCAGAGACACGATTCCGACCGCATCGGTCGCTGGGCCGTGAAACCCCGGTAACGTCAGAATAACCAATCCGACCACACCGACGCCCAGACCTGCCCATAAAATTCCGGAGGCTCGTCGATTTTGCACAAGCTCGGTCAATGCCACCCAGATGGGCACCATCCCCATAACCAGGGCCGAGTAGCCAGAAGCCTGGTAGCGTTCCGCAAACATGACCATGCCGTTTCCACCGGTCCAGAGCAGGATGCCGGATAGAATTGCCCAAATCCATTCTCCCTGGTCTAATCGTACCCGTTTTTTCGCGAACACGAGCCATGTTAAGAGGATCCCACCGCCGAGAAGCATTCGCGCCGCACCTAACATAAAGGGAGGAAAGCCATGGGGCCCTTCAACCGCTATTCGAATGGCGAGATACGTACTCCCCCATACCACATAGACGACCGCAAGATGTAAGAGGCCGATCATGGGTAGGTCCCCTAACCCCGGAATCCGGAAGGTGCGTTGGTTCATCTTATGAGATCGCATCCTTCTCAACAGAGTGACAATGATTCCTCGGGATTGAACTCGAGGTGTGCTAAAACGCATTATAACACGTCCCTCTATTAGCCCCCCATGGTTTCTATTCTTATAAGCTAGGGTCTCAGCAAAAACATCGACAACAAGAGCTAATCGGGAACAGCATGGACGATCTACACGACCCCTAAGGTTCCACTCACCATTGTTCCTCACGCCACCTTTTCGATAGTCCTCGATGAGGTTACCCCGATCCTGATCGTCAAGGCAAGGTCGAATTCTTCACATTGTTCACCCAGGTCCTAAAAATGCCGCGTGACAGACATAGCAACTTCCCTGTAAGGTAAGAATCGTACGCTTACTTATCCAATCGTACGTGGGAGTGGGTTCCTCAATGGTCTCGTCGTCTCCACCGTTTCGCTATTATGTTGGATGTATTCTCATCGGGGCTGAGATTGTTTTGGTCGAAAACGCCTCTCACATCGCTAGTGGTGGTGTCGGCGGCCTAAGTATCGGAGTCAACGCATGGATTCCCCTCGGCGTTGGCGTCCTAAACCTCCTTGTTAAAGCGGTTTTGTTCTGTATCGTCTGGTATGCCACCGGCCGTCATATGGCGACTTGGACTGCAGTATCCGCGCTCCTAGTCGGAGGATCGGCATGGGCTTTCGAGTGGGTGAGACTTCCCTTTCACTGGCCCTTATGGTTAGCGTTTGCGGTCATCGTTACCGTAGGATACCTTCCGACCGGCTTAGTTATGTCGCGGGGCTATTCCTCGGGAGGATTTTCTGCTTTAGCACAAGTGCTTCGATCTCAACACAATGTCCCAATCTGGATCACCATGACGGCTCTCAATGGAGTTTCCATAATTTTGATGGCCTTGGCCTACGGAAATCTTGCGGGAATTCTCACCCTCCTGGCCACCCTGTGGCAAGGCCCTGCCATCGAGCTCTGGACGCGATGGGTTCGCAAAGTCTTAGACGGCAGCCCTACGGCGATCCCTCAATGAAACCCGGGGTAATCGCGACCAACATCGGCCGCGATTACCCCGGATAGTTTCTCCTGATTGTCACCCTTGCGCCAACCCTACATCGTACTGAGAGATTCGGGAAACCGTTGCCGCCCCATTACAATTGGCGTGGCGCTGCCACTTCTGTCCCTGTGCGTTCACTGCGAATAGTCCTTACCGCGGACCGTCCGATCAGCCATGGACTTATCCGAGTTCTCGCAATCAGACCCATCGCCACCATGGACAGGGTGACCAATAACGCAATC
Organism: Bacillota bacterium; assembly: GCA_021820645.1. Next base: position 18,143 of record JAKADJ010000008.1, on the reverse strand, counting down.
GTAATCACATCAAGGATATAGGAAGGGTTATAGAGATAAAACTTAGATAAGAGCCATGCCCACCACTCCAATATCATCGGGTGGACTAAATAAATACCAAAGCTAAGATCCGCAATCCGCTTGATTAACTGACCATAGTGAGGTTTAACCTGTCTTCGAGCTTCATACCTCACCCCAATCGCCGATAATAACACGATAATCATCATCGACCACGGTACCATAGCTGGTTGCAGCACCGCATCGCCCATCGCCATGTTATGGCCCAGATAGGTTTGTAGGAAGAATTCCGCCAACATGATGCCGGCTGCAACGGCAGTCCAAGTCAAGACCGTACGAAAGTGCGTGGAAAGCCAGGCTCGGATTGGCTGCCAATGCAAGGCCCCGATGCCCCCCATCACAAAGTACACCGTATAGGTCCAGACCTCTTCCCCGGTGTAGAGATTGAGTCCGCCGGGGTGCGGTCCAATGCCATATTGGTCGTAAGCCATGAGCCCCAATTGAAAGACGATAGCAACTCCCAGTACCCACCAGGGATGTTTTTTAGCCACACGCATGAGAACCAAAAATAAGGGCAAGATAAGATAAAATTGCATGGTAATAAGGAGATAGTACAGTTGGAACCAAGCCCCACCGTCCAACAAATTTTTTCCGTACATCAAGAAGAATGCCCCGACCCCTGCAAAGGTACCAAAGATGAGCATATAGGCCGCGCTCCATATCATGTACGGAAACAACACAAGCTTGTAGCGCTTGATCCACACGGATTTCCACTGCAGTTTTTTCCCATACAACGAATAGGTCAAAACAAAGCCTGTCAGGGCCATAAATGCCTCACGAGTAAAATGCATCAATGATAAGATGGCACCGGAAGAGACCCACCCACCGCCGTTAGCGGTATACCAGGTGGAATGCACCGCCACCACCGATACGATGGTCACCGCTCGCACCAAATCCATGGCTTCGACATACGATTTTTTCTTGACACTCACCTGAATCCCCTCCATTCGTGTTCCCGAAGAGTTCCTTGGCGAGCCCAAGTCACACCACTAACCATAAATTCTCGATCCCCTGTCAAGAGAAAGTGCTCCAGAGTCATTTGCCCCATCCACGCCATCTTCATAACCCTACCCCCGTTCCCCGTGTTGACACTAACTGTCCGAGCTGTCCGCCCAAAGATAGGTCCGCCGCCATCGCGTAATGGTATGGCACCAAAACTCGTAAAGCCTCTCACGTCGACTAGCCTGTCCGTTCAGCAGTCTATGCGGCACATCTGCTCGACCACCCGACTTTTCATCCCACTGTACCGATTTTCATCCTTGGACATTTTCTCAAAGAGATGTCAATTCGGCAACGCCCTATTTGTGGAGGAAAGAATGCCTCTCCATGGCATAAAATTCACTTCAATCCGTGCACGGATTACGCCACTCATTATAATGAGCAATCCTGAGAATGGGCTGAAACCAAAAAAACACACAAACCGTGTATTTTGCCCACATAGTCTCCGAACTCCACTATTGGAAGAGTCCCCGAAAACATCGGTCTACAACCTGGTAGCCCACTCTTATCCCACAATGATTAGAGGTTCAACCCCACACGCAACACCGCAGGGACCTAATGGATGCCATTCTTGGCATACCCATCCCATTATAAACTCGCGAACCTTCTGGGACAGAACGCTCTAACACATCGACCTAATCCTCATGCGTTGTGATGGAGTGTTGGGACAACAACCCTCACGGTGTCGCTTCCCAAGGGCCAAGGCAGGCCATAGACCCAAGGCCTGCCTTTATCGCGGTCAGACTAGCACGTTCCCTTAGGGTTGCCCGTCGTGGACGACGCGTGACACATTCCCAGAACATTCTCCTCCGGCGCATTGGTGACTCAAGAGATCTTCTTTCGGCATCAGGTTAATCCAAAACCCATGAGGACCATCAGCCCTCCCACCCACGGTTCCCGAACCACGCCCGAAGCGGTAGCCTTATCCACCTTGAGCTGGGCCATCCTATCACCACACGCCGCATTCACGTCAAACTTCCCATCTTTCTATTCCTGAGACGGCATCAGGTACTCATGATACTGGTCCCGAAGCGCTCGCTTCAAGAACTTCCCCACAGAGGTCTTGGGAATTTCGTCCAGAAATATCACGTCATCGGGAATCCACCACTTCGCAAAGTTTTTGGACAGATGCGCTAAGATCTCCTCTTTCGTAGCAGATTTACCTTCTTTTAATACCACAAAGGCCAATGGCCGTTCATCCCATTTGGGATGCGGGACCCCCACCACCGATGCTTCAAAAATAGCGGGATAGGCCATCAAAGCATTTTCCAGATCCACCGAAGAAATCCATTCCCCACCACTCTTCACCAAATCTTTGGTGCGATCTACCAGCCGTATATAGCCCTCTTCATCAATTGTGGCAACGTCACCGGTCTTCAGCCACCCATCCTGAAAACTGTCGCGAGTGCGATCGTCCCGATAATATTCGTCTGCGACCCATGGACCCCGAAGCCAGAGCTCCCCTGCGGACGCGCCATCCCACGGCATCTCCTCACCGTCGCGCACTAACCGGAGCTCCAGTCCAGGAATTAATAGTCCTTGCGTGGCCCGAATCGCCAAACGATCATCGGCGGATAAATCTTGGAGACCACTCTTCAATCGGGAAAAACTGGCCAAAGGACTAGTTTCGGTCATCCCATAAGCGTGAGCAAACGGCACTCCAAACGCGTCCTCAAAGGTCCGGATCAGCGCCGGCGGAGCCGCCGACCCTCCACACAACGCCATCCGTAGAGGTAGGCGGGTCGCCTCAGCCTCCAAAATACGCGATACTCCCAGCCAAACCGTGGGGACGCCAGCGGCCACGGTCACTCCTTCGTTAGCCATCAACTCCACAAGATCTTTCGGTGTCGGGGCAGGTCCCGGTAACACAAGATTAGCTCCAAACCACACAGAGGAAAATGGCAATCCCCATGCGTTCACATGAAACATGGGGACAATCGGCATCACCGTGTCACTTTCCGACAGTGCTAGCGTGTTCGCCAGACCCGCTGCCATACTGTGTAGATAAATACCGCGGTGAGAATATTGTACGCCCTTGGGGTTCCCTGTCGTCGCCGAGGTGTAACACATCCCGAGCACGTTGTCCTCAGCCAGGTTCGGATCGTAAATGATATCCGGAGTTGATTGATTCAAGAGATCTTCATACGCGATCGCCGGTTGAATCGGGCTTTTGGTGACGTCGGGATGATCGCCCATGACGACGATGTAACGCACCTGGGGCAGCTGGTCCTTAATCGGTTCGAGCAAGGGCAAAAGCCCCGCATCCACAAAGAGTACGCGGTCTTCTGCGTGGTTGACGATATAGCGGATGTGGTCGGCCGATAGTCGTAAATTGATAGTATGAAGCACACTGCCCATTAAAGGAACTCCGAAATATATCTCAAGGTGGCGATAGTCGTTCCATGCTAAAGTTCCCGCGCGCTCACCTGGCTGAAGTCCCAATTGTTGCAAGCCTGCAGACAATTGACGCACCCGTCTTCCAAAATCCCGATATTGATAACGATGCATTCCGGTTGACGTCCTAGTCACAATCCATTTCTTAGGATAAATCCGTTGCGAATAATCGAAGAGGCTAAAGAGGTTAAGCGGTGTCTGCAACATTTTAAACCCTCCTTGTCACTAAATTCTTGTATAATTCAATAGTACTATCTTTCTATCAATTTACTGTATACTATATCTGGTTTGCAGGAGTTGTCTACGACGAAATAACCAGGGGCAATCGCGGCCCGCTCAGTATCGACCCTCCTACCCTAGCCATCCCCTCTACACCGTAACAGGAATTGTCCTCCTGAGGTTACATCATTGGATAACTTCGACAGTCACTCCCCCTTTTTGTGCCTCTTGATCATGACCGAAGCTCTTGTGCCATCTGTGTCCCAGTCAGCAGAGTATCTCTATTTTCGGATGACCGGAGCATGCAGAAAATTCCACATAGTACTGGATAAAAGCGGACATTCTACCATCTATCGAGCGACAATCGGCGTCGCATTCGAGGAGGGAACTTCTATCCGACTATTTGGCAAAAAGCGCGAGAATTCCCATGGCCCCCTGGGTCAAGCGGTATTCCCTATGGAACATCTGCGCCACGTCCAAAATGACCTCGACGCGCCCCGAGCTGATGCTGCAGATCCGCTGCGCGAACTTATTTCTCAGTCCCAGAATCTCGACATGCACCTCACCGGGTTGCTTCTCGATCTGGAACAGGTGAAGGATTTAGATCAATTTACAGGCGATGTGACAGCGGCCTACAATCGCATCAAGACGACCGTGGGTCAAGCTCCAGATATCATCTTACGCAAGTTGGAAATCGGCACCAACCTGAAATGGCCCGCGTTGATAGCATTTGCCGATGGGATGGTCGACAACGTGATTGTGGACCAAGACACCCTTCGTATGGTAGAGCTCTATAATACCATCGGTGCGGATGAAACCGATCCCGAGGTAGTTCACGATCGCGTCCAATACGCCATGTTAACCGTTGGACACGTTACGACCGAAAACCGTTGGGACAGGTTAATGGACCAACTGACCTACGGCTCCACGTTGTTATTCGTCCAGGGAGCGTCCTCGGTTCTGGTATTAGACTCCGTCAAATTTAAATCGCGAGCGATTGCTCGACCAGACTCTGAGCCGAGCGTTAAAGGACCCCAGGAAGCTTTTAACGAAATCATGCTGACCCATATGAACCAATTGCGGCGACGGATTCGTACCGCGCGCTTACGGTTTGAGCCCATTACCATTGGAGCTTACACCAAGACCACAGTAATTTTGGCGCATATCGAAGGACTCTCCAATCCCGCGTTGGTCACCGCACTAACCGGGCGCTTACATGCCATCCAACGGGATTCCGTGGTCCAAATTAACGAAATTGCTCCCTATTTATATGGCCGTCGCTACACCATCTTCCCTCAAGTCCGCCTCACGGAGCGCGTCGACTGGGTAGCCCGCGATCTGATGAGTGGAAAAATTGCCGTGATGGTCGACAACGATCCCTTCGTGATTACGGTGCCCACCACGCTAACGGATTTTTATCAGACGACCCAGGATTATGTGTTCTCGTTTTGGGATGGTAGTCTCGTGCGCCTGGTTCGCCTGGCTGGGCTCATCGTTGGGCTCTTTTTGATGCCTCTATACATTGCCTTGACGTCTGTCAATCCCGATTTGGTGCCGACAAAGCTTCTTCTCACCGTCGATGGCTCTCGTCAAGGCATCCCGTTTCCTCCGGTATCCGAGGTCATCATCATGTGGCTCATCATCGAAATCTTACGCGAAGCCGCTAATCGACTGCCAAAAGAACTTGCCGTGACTTTAGGCACCGTCGGTGCCGTGGTGGTCGGTACGGCTATTGTCAAGGCCGGCATTGTTGATGACATTATGATCGTCACGGTCACCTTAACGGCACTCGGTCTATTTACGACACCAACTTTCGAAATGACCACCCCATGGCGTTGGCTCTTTTGGACCTTCATTCTGGGTGCATACTTACTCGGCGTCTATGGGATTATGTTAGCATCCGTGTTAGTCATTACGCATCTGGCCTCCCTCGAAGAATTCGGGGTGCCCTACTTGACTCCGTTTGGGCCGCTCCGCAGGCGCGAGGTAACCGATTCATGGATCCGCTTCCCCATTCCGTCGTTTATTAAGCGACCGGCCTCATTGCGACCCGTGGATATCGGACAGGCTAAACGGATGGATCCTTCCGACACCGTGCCTATCTATCAAGGACAAAAGGATACGCTCGAATGAAACAAAAACTCCTCTGGTTAGTTTCCATTCTCTGTGTGATCACGCTCGTAACCGGATGTTGGGATGATCGGCCGGTGGAAGAGCGTGGCTTGGTCCTCATGCTCGGGATTTCCCCGAGTCCGCATCATGGGGTCACCCTATATTTCGAAGTCCCCACATCCTCCGGCCTCACCAGCTTGACGAGCGGAGGATCCTCGAGTAGCGGTGGCCCCAAGTTTGTGATCTATCGGGGCCACGGAGCCACATTTAGTGACGCATTTACCGACGCGCAGGGCCAAACCAACGAAGACCTCTACCTGGGACAGACTCAAGTGATTGCTTTGTCCACCCGGCTACCGCCCGCCACGTTTGCCGTGATTGATGCCACCTTGGCACGGCTCGGCCCGATGGACAAGTCTGCCGACGCCGTGGCGGTGACGGGCTCGATGGCAAAATTCATGGCGTTTTCCCCCGCAGGTACCTCCCTTCCCGGACTCTATTTAGCGTCCCTATTTGCTTGCCACCATTGTCAGACGGCACAGTTGGCGCGCACCGTCTGGTCGCGCGAAAAACGGCTGTGGAGTCCGACCGCGAGCGTTTGGGTACCAAAAATATCCGCACACGGCTCTACCTTTAACGTCGATCGCATCGTCGTATATCAGGGATACCGCCCAGTTCTAGTTCTTACGCGACGACAGACTTGGGATGTCGGATGTCTCCTAGGCATTACTGTAAAGGCGCCTCTCACCGTGTCGACTTCCTACGGTACCATTAGCCTGCGGGCGGTTCGGGCATCTCCCCATTTCAAGACTAAGCCGGCGCCGGATGGGAAGATCTTGATCCACGTGACCGTACATCTGTCGGCTACCCTGGATAGCGTGCCACCCAATCTCCTGATTACCACTCCCATCTTGCATGAAATCGAAGCGCGGGCGGACACCCTATTGTCTCATCGTTTGCTCTCCATCCTGGTCACTCTCCAAAAGGCCGGGTCCAACCCTCTCGGATTTGGGCGCCGCTACGTCTGGGTTCGTCAGGATTTTTCGGCGTGGCCAACCCTCTATCGTCATGCCACTTTGGCGGTAACGGCCCATATACACATTCACCAGTTAGGAGACCTTCAATAATGAGCACGAAATTTCCCATGCCCACCACGCAAACCATTTCGGCTGGTCAATTTGCGCTAATGGTCACGGCGGCTTACTTAGGTTTCGGTATTTTTCAATTCCCTCTGGAATTAGTCAAAGATGGCGGACCCGATGCTTTATATTCACTCATCTTGGAGATTCTCGCGGCCTTCGGGGGTCTTTGGCTTTTGTTTCGTGCCAACCGGATACAACCCGGGGAAACCATGACCGGATTTTCGCATCAAGTACTGCATCCGATGATTCGTTGGCCGATTTCAGTCATCACCATCGCCATTCATTCGGCCTTGGGTGCCTGCTTAGTCAGCAACTTTGGTTTCGTCATCACTGCGTTCTTCTTGCCCGACACCCCCGACTGGGTTATCCGGTTAACTTTGGTCACAACGTGTCTTTATATGGTCTGGTTTGATACCCCCTCGCTGGCTCGTACTGTGCAAATTCTCTTACCGATGACGATGCTCCTCACGTTGCTAATGGGATTACTGCTCGTTCCCAAGATGACCAGCGGCTATGCCGTCATCCCTTCCGCATCGATTCACGTGCTCCCGATTCTTTATGCCGCTTATCGAGATTTTTACGTTTTTCTAGGGTTTGAGGTCAGCGTGACCCTGTATCCTTATATCCGTCCTCCAGAGAGAGCTCTCGGAGAAAAATACACCTTCTTGGCTATGGGAGTGGTCGGTGCCTGGTTTATAATCGGATATGCCTTGGTGCTCGGGGTAGAAGGCCCCTATTTCATGGTGCATCTTTTGTGGCCTCCGGTTTCCGCAATGCGCCTCATCAACGTGTCGGGATTTATCATTAATAAACTGGGCCTCTTGGTGATTGTAATGTGGGGCGTGTTCACCCTCTTGTTTATTGCCGTACGAATTTGGTGTGTAGGGCATGACGTCATGCCCCTCTTTCGCCTAACCAGTCGTACGGCTTATCGATTGCTAGCGGGTGGCGGTGCCGTGGTGATCTATCTTGGAGCTTCACTATTCCCCACCGTCCATGCTCTCGTCCAATGGTTTGCCACGTATCTACTGCCGACTGCTATCGCTTACATTTTTTTGGTACCGCTGATTGTGATGCTAGGCGCTTGGTTAACCAAGCGCAAACACCAAAAATCTAAGGCCTCTCCAGCCAATCCCCAATCTTCTCCCCAATGATCCCGAACCCTCATCCAAAGGTGCCGGAAAAGAATTAGTCTTGGTCGGTTTTAGTGCGTTGCGCTCGACCCACATGGCGTGGTCTAAGCGCGGTGCATTCTCACCATGCCCCCAATTCAGCTCCATGGTCGCGCAACCACTTTTTTTGTAGGCGGTAGTGTGGCAGGATCATCTCCAAAGCCTGCCAAAAGGCTCCTTGATGATGAGGATGGTCGAGGTGGGTTAACTCATGTACCACCACGTAATCTATAACGGGTTCGGGAGCTTGGATAATGCGCCAATTCAACGCGATGAGTCCATCGGCCCGACAAAATCCCCATCGTGATTTGTACTCGGCAATCTTCAACCGCGTGGGACCTCGTCCCACGATCCCCCGATAGTGTTTGATGCGCGCCGAGAGAATCCCTATCGCGCGGTCCCTATACCACTCTACAAGGGCATCGCGTACCCTCTCTGCTTCCGTTGTGTCCGCTAAAGTTGGTAGACCCACCTCAAGGACCTCATCGGCACAGTGTACTCGCACCACTTGCCCTTCGCTGCGCACTATCTTTAGGCGCACCATCTCGCCGCGCAACAAAAAGGCTTCCCCGTTGACAAACGTTTTGCTTGGCATTGGGGGTCCCGAATCGGGGCGCATCACATGGTGCATAATCCACCGAGATTTTTGAAGCAAAAACGGCTCAACGTCGTGTAGGGGGTATCCCGGTGGGACTAGCACCTTTAACCGGTGCTGGCTATCGACCTGAATCGCTAAATACCGACGTCGGGGACGCACCTCAATGGTGTAGGGAATGACGATGGTTCCGATACTCAACATAGGCATGCCGCAATCTCTCCTCGTTGGTCATTGTATCGAACCGTTCCCCAACCTGACTACCTCTCGTTGTGACCCTTCATGGGGATCGCGCAACCGAATCTGGGCCGGAGAAAGCTTACTGTCATGACTTCACTCTGGCTTATCCCATAAGACGACCAGACTCAGAATCCCTACGGAGAGAGGTTTAAAACATGGCACACCGATACCTACATGAAGAGTGGAGTAACACGACAAGGCATCCCAGATTCGTTGGGGACCCCTGAGGGTTGGCAGGATCCGTACTATAGGACCTAGCGACCGGAGCCGTGCCGGTCTGCATGCCAAGTTGGAACTCGAATTCAAACATGAGAACCGGTAACATTCGGACACTCTGCCGTACGTTCTGAGCGTTATATTTTTACTCCAAGGGCTATCGCGGTGGGCGTTCTTCTCCCTACGAAACCTGCGCAAAAATCCTCCAATCGCTCTGCCCCTCACCCTATTGTCCACGCCCTAGATTGTCACGTCCCGAATCCTCCGGCTACATTTTTCTCGATTAGTTTGCGAGAGTCCTCTTCTAGGATCCCAGGTCTTTTTGCATCGACACGATGGGCACCGAAATACCTGACCGCAAGAGATGGATATCATGAGCCACGGCGACATACCCATGAGCCTGGTAGAATTTTTCGGCGGTCAATGTTGAGGCTAAGGTAATGCGATGCATGCCGTCATTCGCAATAAGGTTTTCAAGCTGGGCCAGTAGAGCGCGGCCGACCCCGCGTCGCACAGAGGCGGGGTCGACATAAAGAGCCACCACCTCACTACGGACGCGTGACCCAAAGCCGCACACCACACCCCGACACGTTGCAACCCAGGTGTCGTCTTCGACTACAGAGCTTTCCAACAGTCTCGAATCTGGGGGCATCGTCCAGGCTTGGATCTGTTCTTTTGTATAGTCCTCACGACACAACGTTTCTACGGATCGACGATGAATCTGGCGAATGCTTTGTGCGTCGGCGAGATCCGCGCGCCGGATCCTGATCACACGACCACATCCTTTCTGATTTCGTCATCATGACTGGCTCGCTATCCGGATACGGATCGCCGGCTAGTTCTCTACCACGTACAACAACCAGTGTCGGCGCACATCAAGAAAGTAAAACCAGGGTGTGAGGGCCGGATGGCGTTTAACCCAGACAGCGAAAGATTGGCCAGGTTGTCCCACGGCAAGTACCCACGAATGCTGCAACACGGCCGAACCAAACTGATGGGCAATGAGAGAAGCATAAGGGGAATCGGCAGCCGACAGGCTTCCTACATTCACCGGAGAAAGCGCTTCGGTTGCCAGTCGATAGCCTGCACGATACGACTTGGGAAGGATCCATTGGTGCTGGATCGTCGTCCAGTATGATGCATCTGCGTAGGCAATGACTTGGTCAATGTTTTTTGCGGCCCGAATACGGTTTAATGTGGCCAAGACCTCTGCAGTAGGGTTTCCCGTCCATGCCCCTAAACCCACCGTACTAGGAACCAGATACCGAACGCCTGTCGCGGGATACTGTTTGATAATCGGTTCCGGATAGCGATACGTGTCTCTTAACGCCATGGGTAGAGACACGCGCTGTGTTGGTCTGCTGGTGGTCGCGGTCGGCGCGTCGGTTGCACCGTGCAAAGCACCACAACCGGCGACAGCCGCTAACCCAATGAGGCCGCTAATTCCCATGACTACTCTTCTCAGCGTCATCAAAGCTACCTCTTGGATCAAAAACCGGGTCGATCGATGAGCGCGACTCCATCGCTATCCATAACGACGACCCTTCGCCCGAGGTTACGCTGCGTCTAATTTATAACGACGAGAAAAGGGCGTGTCGCATCCGCTGGCGACTTTGGAGTCCCCCAATCAAAATTGACTGCGCCAGGCACCCCCAGCAAACCAGTGATATAAGCCTGGATTAGTGACGTACAACACTCGGGATCCCGTTTTTACTGTCAGAACGTTGGGTTGATAATGCATTACGGCCCCTCGACCTTTTTTGCTAATCCAACTCGTCGGATAAATCTTAACCGTCTTATGCGAGGTTGTGGTAACCGTGAGGACAGACGGTCCCCAATAGGCCTGGGTCACCACGTGGGCGCTGGCCCCAACCGTTCCGGTGTAGGGTCGACTCGATGCCCACAGCCGTTGTAAGACGGCGACTGCTTCGACCACGGAGTGCGCCTGGTATAACGGCGCCGCCGGAACCCCCTCCATAAATGTCAGCGATTGGACGTGAACAAACGGCTGGACCGTAACTGCTCGAGAGCTCATTGTCGTGGGAGTGGATCCGACACTCATACGGGGTCCGCAGGCGGTCACTACCAAACCCAAGAGGCTCAAAAGAACCATTGCTAGCCGTGCACGCATGGGCACTTATCCTCCTTAAGGTCTATACTAGCGTAACGGTTCGAGACCTAGATTTTGTCACCGAAAGGCCTCAGGGTACGGTGTCCAAAAATTTCTCTGCTGCAACCCGGGACAATTCCTCCATCGGTAGGCTAGGGTAAGCAGCGCGGTACCATGCCACCAGGAAGTATCCTAACGAATACCCAGCCCATAGCGGCAACCCCGTATCACCGCCTCCAAATACGTAGGCATCGGCGGTCTCGCCTTGATCTTGTAAGTGCCCACGATATCGTGCACGCCATAGTTTTTGGGCCTCTTCCGCGGTCAACGCGGAAGCCCAAGGACCGTGAGCCTTTTGGCCTAAAAGCATTTCCACAAAATGTTCTGCCATGCCTTCTCGGACCAACTTTTCAATCAAAGGGATTTCCCTCTGGCCCAATTTGGTGGTCATAATACGGTAGTGGTGGTGATATTCGTGTACCACCGTGGACCGCAAAGCCAAAAGGCTGGTGGGCGATGCATGAACCACCAATCCCATGGTGTGGCCATCCCAATCTACCCACCCGGATACACCACCTAGTCTCTCAATCCCAAAGCGGTCTTTTGGCGTCATCGGATAGATGTTTACCACGAGCGATTCTCCTGTCGGGTAAGTGTCCTCCACTGTCTTTAATACGCCCTCGACCACCTGTCCAAATTGGAGTGCCTGATAGAGCTTGGCGACTCTTACCATAGTGGTGACGTTGTCACGATACAGGATCCCCCCTTGATGGATGAGATATGCCAAGTCTTCCTCATTCACGCCGTAGATGTCTCGAAAAGTGGGCTCTCGGTCCGCTATGCCAATCTCTTGGCAACGCCGAATAAATTTCACTAATTGATCCTCTTGGGACCGCACTTCGACCTGTTTCATCAAGATGCCTCCCTGAGTACTTCCATGTCCGTGGCAGAAGACCTCATCGACGTATCGGCCTCCCCGACGTTCCGTAAGCCCCCCTTAAGTGAACCCCATAGGCTCCACCACTCCTCGCCTCTTTAACTTCTCTGAGTCGGGAGCAATGACCGCCAGCATTCTAACGAGCCCGCAGCCAAGATGCGGGGACCGCTTATCGAACATCCCGATGGTTCATTGCCACCGCGCCACTGAGGTATCTACCGTCCCAGAGGTCCTGCGGTTAGCCTCACCGCAGGGCATAACTTGCGCCCTGCCATGGTCCTATCGTCGCAACACCATATTTCGGGTCACCGGTCACCACCCGCTCATCCACAGTGTTTACGATAGGCGATACGGGACCACAACTCCAGTGCTGAGATCCCGTTCGTGCCGGTCCGATCCGAGTTGCCTTCTCGCGACAAATTTGGCACCATAGGACAGAGTAAAAATCTCTGGCCAAACCCTACCCGGTACAAGGAGTGTTGATCGTGAGCCAACTGGATGAAATCTTGACGTTTAATCAACAATTTGTGGCCGACCGTGGCTACGAACCCTATCTCAGTAATAAGCTCCCACGCAAGAAGCTTGCTGTCCTATCGTGTATGGACACCCGACTCGTGGAACTGTTGCCCCGCGCATTAAATCTTCGCAATGGTGACGCCAAAATCATCAAGAATGCGGGGGCCCTGGTATCCGACCCGTTCGACAGTACCATGCGTAGCATCCTGGTCGGAATCTATGAACTTAGCGTGGAGGAAGTACTCGTCATCGGCCACTATGGCTGTGGCATGGCGGGCATCGATCCCGATTCGGTTCTCGGTAAAATGACGCAACGCGGCATCAGCCCTGATACTCTTTCCACCCTCGGTCATGCCGGCATTGACTTGCACCGATGGCTCGCTCCGCTGTCCTCGATCCCAGATAGCGTGGCCCACACCACCGAAACCATTCGGAATCACCCTTTGATGCCGACGACAATCCCGGTGCATGGGCTTGCCATCGACCCCGAGTCCGGCCGACTCGACCTCATCAGCCGGGACCCCAGGGTTTAACCACCTTCTCACAGTAGACCGACAATCCTTACCGTCAGCCCGATGGATCCCCACCGGAAAACGCACGGTGGGGATCCGTCGCGCTAAGTGCTGAAGCCCCTTGAAACTAGGCCACACCAAGGACCGTAATGATGTTCAACAGGTAATCAAAAGACACCAGAACCCGCCCACAATCCCCACACCATTCATCCCAGAATGATGGCACGCCGCCGCGAGATCCTCACCGCGACCCCTTTCATCTCGAGTATCTGGCCTGGCTCACGGGGTCTTTGGATATCCCCACGATCCATCTGCCAATCGGAGAGTGGCAAACACCAACGTGTCACTGGGTTTCCCATCCATGTCCGGATCATCCCCCAAAAGGGTTGCCTCTAAGTGAAACCCGGCCCGTTCGGCGACCCGTCGACTACGTACATTACGCGCATCGCAACGAATTTCGAGTCGCGTCGCGTTTAAGTGAAGGGCGGCATATTGCATAATACCAGTGACGGCTTCTGTCACGTAGCCACGACCGCCCTCTAGAGAACGAATCCAGTACCCAATCTCATAGCGTCCAATGAGCCAGTTCATACGGTGAAGGCCGCTCGACCCCAAAAACTTGCGTGTCGACTTGTCAAAGAAGTGGAGTCGCAAGTCCTCGCGCAGCAAAAACTTAACGTGAGCCCGGCGGACATTTTCCTCGGATTCCTCAATGGATGGCACCGGATCGGCAAACGGCATCCACGGCTTTAAGGCTTCTTGAGATTCTACGATGGCCGCATTGAGTTGCACCCCGTCACCGGGCAATGGGCAACGGATGTAAAGACGCTCCGTCTCGAATTCCGGAGGCAAATCAAGTAAGATGGGATTCATGCATTGCCCCTCCTTGTGAATGCCACTGTACCAAAATTTCCTATTCTTGTCGCTCGGTTTAGAATTGCACAGACCCAAAAGACGTCACGAGCCTAGTTTCACCGACTCACCGACCAATGCATCCGGGTGCACCTCTAGGCTATCGCGATATTCCACGCGGTCAATCCGACATTGTGCACCAATCACCACCCGATCCCCACGTACGGTCTTAGCATGTGTCCCCTCAAGTAAAATGTCGTCTCCGGAGACCTCTGAAACCATTAACCGTGCGGCTTGACTCCCCGTAAAAGGCACCCATCGGGTCCAATTCCCGACCTTGCCGAGCATCACGCGAATCTTGGCGCCCGCTAGTTCTCCCACCTCCGAGGCCCCCTGTAAGGTCAATTCAATGGCCTCCGCACTAATTAGGCCCGAACATTGTACGCTTCCCGACCAACTCATTTCCTCCAGCGCAACTTCTTGCCCAATAAATAGCCCCCCACTCCCCCGAACCCTTTCTCCGGCAACGGCCCCGGAAATTCGGGTGGCCCCGGAAAGCACTAACTGGCTTAACACCCGCACCGATCCATCTATCCGAACCGATCCACTAGCGCGCCCCTCAGAAAGCTCAACCGGCCCCTGCATAACGGTACTTCCCGAGACGCGAAATCTCCTAGTTTCGAGGGATCCCTGCCCACGCACCGAGCCACTGGCCTCGAAAGAATTAGCCGTCACATTCCCCTCAATCCGAATAGATCCCGACCCGCGAACCTCGTCGTACTGTCCTGCGGGAATTCGGCAACTACCGGATACCCGCAAGGATCGTAGCGTTGTGTGCTCCACAAAAACTCACCCCTTCTCATTAGATACCCATCGACCCCCAGGTCGATCCGGCTCATCGTCCAGTTTGCGAGACGCTCTCGACTTTCCCCCACACCATCTTGACCTTATTCCATAAGTCATTCAAAGGGAGTTGAACAGTGGGCGGGTGATTCCCCCACCAGACAACTTCTTTGGACTGAACAATGAGAAAATGACCCTGCTCTCCATTGATGTCAGCCAGTAGCAGACTCGCCGGGTATTCCAACCAATCTACCGGCACGGTCTCGAGAAACGTCCCAAGACTTTGCGTTAGCGCTTGCCCGTATCCTTCGCGCCGAAGATGTTGTCGCCCCAGAAAGGCCAAGAACTCGCTACGCGTGACCGTTCGTTTTTTCTGGTCGTCAGCCCCTTCTGGAACATGCCACCCCATTTCTCCTGGTAATGTCGCTAACAATACATCGAGAGGAAAACTCTCCTGCGATTTTTCCGGCTCATGGATTCGGACCGCCAAATCATCTAAAGGAATCTCTGGTTTCATGCCTTGAATCCATTGAATCCGTTCCAATATTGCTTCGCGTGGAAAAAACGTTTCTTGCCCCGTAAAGGTCGCTCGGCGTACAAACCAGGACTCCGGGATGAGACCCTTGCGTTTCCAGCGATAGAGCTGACCATACGAGATGCCGGTTTCCTGAAGCAGGTCTTTTTTTGCAATCCAATCTGCCATATCTCACCACCGATCGTAACATAACACTGTTACGTTATTTTATCAACCCTAGAAACAAAAAACAGGACCGCGAAGGTCCCGTTCCTTGTGGTGCCATATGTTGTCTGTGAAGCCCTAGTCCTGTAAGTGTGCTTCCACGAACCAGAGATCGTGGTCGAGTTCTCGGGACACCTCGGTAAATAAGTCTGCGGTATCGGCATCCCCTAACTTGGCGGCGGTGTCGATATCCTCGCGAATATAGTTACCTGCCTGACCCAATCGCTCTTCGAGGATGCGTATCACATCATGATCTTGACGCGTTTTTATAGGCCACGCCGCTAGCGTCGTATCCTTAGCAATGTCTTGCACGGTCATTCCCGCGCTACCCCCTAAGGTTGCTGCACGCTCGGCCATAGAGTCTTGCGCTGTTAGGAGATGGGCGGCAATGGAATCGAACAGTTCATGGTAAGCAATGAAATGCGGTCCTCGCACGTTCCAGTGGGCCAATTTGGTTTGCACGTATAAATCCGTAAAGAGACCCACCCGTTGGTTTAATAAGGCAACGAGTTGTTCTCGGGCTGATGTATCGAGGTTGATGGCTGTCTTGTTTAGTTTGGACATGGTATCTCCCCCTTTTTACATATTGTACTATATAGGATTAATTTCAACAAGCGTTCGGCCTGACATGTCCCGTTGCGTCACCGAATTGGGCGTGAGAAGGTTCCGGAGAATTCATCCAGATCAGACCGACACGCGATGGACATTCCTAAAAGCCTTAGCGGCCCGAGGCGGGTGGGCATAGCCACCCTGCCTGATACCTGGCATTCACAGACCACTTCTGCCTCTCTCCTCTCGTCTCGGTTCTAGAAACAACCGTTGCCCCATCGGATCAAAGGCGGCTACCAAGGGCTGGATCACCACGGCAACCCAGGGCGCGTGTTTCATAGGGTTCAGTATCAGGGTTCACTAAGGCCGCCGACGAGTTCGGGCCCACCGTGGGGTTTAGTGCACGGGAAGCTTGATCACAAAGATCACAACAAGACGTAAGGGGGCGGAGTATTGCTTTGACTTTATTTGACTTTTGTGATATACCCTAGATAAATCGAACATGTCGATGGAGGTGTGTGGAGATGTACAATCGATCTCCGGTGGCAGCATATCGCATATCGGACGGCGTGGCCGGGTCCATTATGGGACGCACGCTAGGGTACTTGACCCTTCTTTTGCTTATTTTAGGGGCGTCGGCTGTAGTATCTCCCATAGCGGGTCAGGCCGGGATGTGGGTCGGCATCGGCGCCGCTTTAATCGGCACCATCCTGGTGAGTCGTAATGTCGCCCGCGCAGGCCGCGCTTTCTTTTGGGGCGCCGTGGTAGCAGTCGGCATGGGTCTTCTAGTAGGCCCGGTGGTGTGGAGCGTCGCGATTACCCAGTCCTCACTTTTGTGGTCGACGCTCGGCATCCTTTTAATCGCGGTATTGTTTTCGGCAGCGCTGGTGTCCTGGTTACCTTGGGACTTTTCTAAAATGGCCCCGCTTCTTTTCGTGGGCCTGATTATGTTAGTGGTCACCGGATTCTTGTCTTGGATTGTTCCAGGAATGACCGGATTGGCCACATCCCGGGTGTTTAATCTCATCGGCACCCTCATTTTTACTGGCTACTTGATTGTCGATTTTTCCTTGATGCGGATGCGGAAACGAGTGGTTCCCGCCCAAGGTATGGCCGTGGTGCTCGCGGTCGCAATTCTCATTGATATCGTGAACTTGTTCTTGTTTATTCTCGGGCTCGGCCGCCGCTAAAGATCGGCCTGAAGCCCGAAAAATAAAAGCTCCGTCGTTAGTAGTGGGACCCCGGCGGGGCTTTTCTCTTAACCACTACCCGTGCCCATCTGCCCGGACCGGTCCAACAAAGACGGATCGCATCAAGGATTGCCCTAAGTCGCTCCGAGAAATGAAGACAGTCCCTGATACAATATGCCGGGCTGCTCTAGCCATGGAACATGCCCACACCGATTAATCAATTCCACCTCAATCCCCGGCTGCTTTGATTGCAACCAATAGCCCTGAGTAATGGGTTCGAAATCCTGATAGCCATACACGACCAACGTTCGGCACGAAAGTTTGCGCTCGTGCAATAGCGTTTCAAGATCGGTCTTCCGGTATGACCGATTCACCGCCTCGTGCACCAAAAAATTCATGCGATGAGGCGTGGCCCTATAAATCCCTCAAAAATTTCTGTCCACATACCTGATCGTAGAACCAGGAACGCACGAACCATCCCATCAGGGTCATTTGACAATTCCAGGCGGTTTCGAAATCACCGGAGAGGACCGCCTCCTTGCGCTGCCTCGCCACCATATCAAAGTGTTGGCTTTCTGACCCCGTTAGGGGCCGACGCAAGTTGGCCGCCGCCACCCGCGCATTTTGCTCACGAATCGGCCCGAGCCCCACTAAGGCCAGGTGGGACACCGCCTCGGGATAGTAAAGGGCATACAGCAACCCTAAGGTAGCCCCCCCACGAATGGCCGACAATCCGGATCGAGGAATAC
>JAKADJ010000272.1 GCA_021820645.1 Bacillota bacterium | reverse complement strand
TTATGAAGCGGTACAACTCGGGGTGGGTCCGATTCGGACGCACAAAGTGAAGTTACCGATTCGAAAAGATTTTGAGCAACGAGGGCTAAGCCCCGTGCGTTTCCTGCGGGAATTTCGGTTGCCGGGGGCCTTAGAACTGGTACCCGGAGGACACCACCGCATCGAAGATGCGTTTGCTGCGGGCGACATCGTGGACGTAACCGGGACGAGTAAGGGGAAGGGATTTGCGGGCGTCATTAAGCGCTGGGGCTTTCATCGCGGTCCCATGAGCCACGGGTCCAAGTATCACCGGCGCGTCGGATCCTTGGGGTCCCGGACCTCCGGTGGTGGTGGGCGGGTGCATCCGGGACGGAAAATGCCGGGGCATATGGGGCATCGACGAGTCACCGTTTTACGCTTGAATGTGGTGCGGGTGGACCAGGACCGCAACCTCGTACTAATACGGGGAGCGGTGCCGGGCCCCAAAGGTTCATTGGTGATGATTCGAGAATCGGTGCGCAACCAAAAGGGAGGGAAATAAATTGCCGACAGTGAATGTATATGACCTCAGTGGCCAAGTCGTCGGCGAGATGGAACTCTCCGAACAGGTGTTTGCGGCACCCATCAACTTGTCGTTGTTGCACCAAGCCGTGGTGGCGTATGAGGCGAATCAACGCTCGGGTCGGGCGCAGACCAAGACGCGAGCACAGGTTCGTGGCGGTGGGCGAAAGCCCTGGCGCCAAAAAGGGACCGGGAGGGCGCGGGCCGGTACCACGCGTGCCCCGCATTGGCGGCATGGTGGAGTGGTCTTTGGACCCCATCCTCGGGATTTTTCCCTAGACTTTCCGCGTAAAATGCGGAGGGCAGCCCTGCGCCAGGCATTGAGTGCCAAGCTTCGTGACCAGGAGTTTACGGTGGTTCAGAATCTGGCGTTGCCAGAGGCTAAGACCAAACAAGTGGTGGAGCTCGTGTCCAAACTCGATCTCGGCACCAACGTGCTGTTTGTCACGGCAACCCCCGAAGCGAACCTAAAACTGTCGACGCGCAATTTCCACGACATCAAGGCGACCACGGCGCAGAGCTTAAACGTGTATAACCTGTTGAAGTACCATCGGTTGGTCTTCGACCAAAGCGCCGTACAAGCCGTAGAAGAGGTGTTTGGCCGATGAAAACAGCGTATGACATTATTCTCCGTCCGATTGTCACAGAAGCCAGTACGGACGCCATGGCGCTCAACAAGTACACGTTCGAAGTGGCACGTGACGCGAATAAGATCGAAATTCGTAATGCGGTCGAGGAGATCTTCAAGGTCAAGGTAGTTAAGGTCAATACCTTGTGGCGGCGCGGTAAGCAAAAGCGGCGCGGCAATGATGTGGGATACACCCCCGATCGCAAAAAGGCGATTGTGACGCTTGCGGCTGGAGACAGCATCGAGTTGTTTGAAGGAGTCTGAGGTAGGAGGAGGATGAAGTATGCCCGTTCGTAAACTGAAACCGACCTCCCCCGGGGTCCGGCAAATGACGATTTCTACGTTCGAAGAAATTACCAAGACCAAGCCTGAAAAATCCCTGACGGAAGGGATGCATCGCAAGGCAGGGCGCAATGTTTCAGGGCGCATTACGGTGCGCCATCGCGGTGGAGGAACCAAGCGCGTCTATCGGAAGATTGACTTTAAGCGCAAAAAAGAGGGAATTCCCGCCACAGTGCTGGCTATTGAGTACGACCCCTTTCGCACCAGTCGGATTGCCTTGTTGCAGTATGAAGATGGCGAAAAGGCGTACATTATTGCGCCGCTGGGTTTGAAACCAGGGGATGCAGTGATGGCGGGACCAACAGCCGATATTAAACCAGGCAATGCATTGGCCTTGGCAGATATTCCGGTCGGGACCGTGGTCCACAATATTGAATTGAAGCCGGGTCGTGGCGCCCAGATGGCACGCTCGGCAGGAGCCTCCGCGCAGTTGATGGCCAAAGAAGGTAAACTCGCCCTTTTACGCCTGCCTTCGGGAGAGTTGCGCCGCGTGCCGGTGGCGGGCAAGGCGACGGTGGGCCAAGTGGGCAACGTCGAGCACGAAAACATCACCATCGGCAAAGCCGGACGCAATCGTTGGTTGGGTAAGCGGCCCACCGTGCGCGGTGTCGTGATGAATCCAGTGGACCATCCTCATGGGGGTGGTGAGGGTAAGTCTCCCATTGGTCGCAAGCATCCGGTAACGCCATGGGGTAAACCCGCGCTAGGTCCGAAGACACGCAAAAAGCACAAGGCGTCGGATCGTCTGATTGTACGGCGCAGAAAGTAGGGGAGGGATAGCATGAGTCGGTCGATTAAAAAGGGACCCCACGTGGATCCCAAACTGATTAAGAAAGTCGAGACCCAAAACACCAAGGGTGAAAAGCGTGTAATTAAGACGTGGGCACGGGCTTCGACCATCATTCCGGACATGGTGGGACACACCATCGCGGTGCATGATGGACGCCGTCACGTTCCCGTGTATGTGAGTGAAGAAATGGTGGGCCATAAGCTTGGGGAGTTTGCCCCGACCCGCACATTTAGAGGCCACGGAGACAAGACCGAGCGCTCTAGTGGGTTGAAATAGGAGGGCCAGTGATGCAATTAGAGACAGAACCCGCGCTGGAGGCGCGGGCGCACGTAAGAAATGTCCGCATCGCTCCCCAAAAGGTGCGGGTGGTGGTGGACTTGGTGCGGGGCAAGAACCTACGCGATGCGTTGGCCATTTTGAATCACACGCCTAAACGCGCCTCGAGCGTGATTGCCAAGGTGATTCGGAGTGCAGCCGCAAACGCCGAGCACAACCACGATCTAGATGTACAAGACTTGTACGTGCATGCGATTTGGGTGGACGCAGGGCCGACCCTGAAACGAATTCATCCCAGAAGTCGTGGGCAAGCATTCCAAATTCTTAAGCGATCGAGTCATGTCTCGGTCGTACTACGACCGCGGCATCGCGGGTAAGGGGGGGAACCATGGGACAGAAGGTACATCCCAAGGGCTTACGACTAGGTATCGTCAAAGACTGGGACTCCCGTTGGTTTGGGACCCGCGAGACCGCGCCGGAGCTCATTGGTGAGGATTATAAAATCCGTAAGTTTGTCAAACGCCGCCATTATGGGGCGGGGGTCTCGCGGATCGAAATTGAGCGCGGTGCTGCCAACAAACTTAAGGTCACGGTGCATACCGGAAAGCCAGGAATGGTGATTGGTAAGGGTGGTGTCGGCGTCGACGCTCTTCGTAAAGACTTGGAGAGCCTGACCACCAAACAAGTCAACCTCAATATTCTCGAGGTGAAAAGCCCGGAGGCAGACGCGCAGTTGGTAGCGGAATCCATCGCTTCACAATTAGAAAAGCGGATTGCCTTTAAACGAGCCATGAAGCAATCGGTGATGCGGGCGATGCGCCAAGGTGCCAAAGGCATTAAGGTTATGGTCAGCGGCCGGTTAGGCGGGGCGGAAATTGCACGCCGGGAGTGGACGTGGGAAGGATCGATTCCGCTCCATACGTTGCGCGCCGACATCGACTACGGTTTTGCCGAGGCGCACACCACCTATGGAATCATTGGGGTGAAGGTGTGGATTTATAAGGGCCAAGTGCTACCAGGACTCAAGCGCAGGCCGACCGTGGCGCAAGGCACTGAGGGAGGTGCTCGCTCATGATGCAGCCCAAGCGTACCAAATATCGCAAAATGCACCGAGGCCGCATGAAGGGGACTGCCCATCGGGGCAACCGAGTAACGTTTGGCGAATATGGACTTCAAGCATTGGAACCGGCCTGGATTACCGACCGCCAGATCGAAGCGGCTCGGGTAGCGTTGACCCGGTACATTCGACGTGGGGGTAAGGTGTGGATCACCATTTTTCCCGACAAGCCAGTGACCAAAAAACCGGCCGAAACCCGTCAAGGGAGCGGTAAAGGGAACGTTGAGTTTTGGGTGGCGGTGGTGAAGCCAGAGCGAATTATGTTCGAACTGTCCGGGGTGCCAGAAGCGGTGGCTAAAGAGGCGTTACGCCGCGCGGCTCACAAACTTCCGATACACACGCGGTTTGTGCGACGGGAAGAGTCAGGAGAGAATGCGCATGAAGCCTAAAGAAATTCGGGATCTCAATCAGGATGAATTGTTAACCCAGTTGAAGAACCTCAAAGAGGAGCTCTTTCGGCTACGATTTCAACACGCAACCTCTCAGCTAGAGAACCCGATGCGGATTCGTCAAGTCAAAAAAGATATTGCCCGGGTACAAACGATTATGACGG
>JAKADJ010000271.1 GCA_021820645.1 Bacillota bacterium | reverse complement strand
GCAATCGAGGCGTCACGGTGGGGCGTAGCAACCGGCGCCATGTGGCGCGAGTCAAGGGATGCTTGCTATCTTGAACGTGGCTGACCCACTGAGCAAAGGTCGTTTTCGGCACCGCATGCACCATAAATGTCATTCGCCAAAAGTCGATCCCCGTAAAATTGGCGTTGCGTCCCCGGAAAATGCCGGGGCGAGATGCCTCCAACCAGAGCGGCAGAACCCGGTTTGGCATGGCGTATTCCATGCCGCCTAAGTTTGGCGCCCAAAGGGCGCTCATGGGGGATCGTGCCGTAATCTCAAACAACACCGGACGATCCACGGGCATATAGAAATAATTGACGGTGGCAATGCGCTGCTGTGGATATTCAAAAAGCCACTTGTAGTCCAGCGAGGTGACATTGATAACTAACGGATGGCGCGCCGGGACCCGATCTAAGACATAGGTTTTATGCACCGTCGGGATGGCCACCACGACTAAGGCGACGATCGCAAACACAAAGACTCCCACTTCCAGGATGGGCTGATGTTGCCAGTTGGGCCAGTAGGGGGCCGTGTTACTGGGCGTGTCCCGAAATCGGATTAGGACATAGGCAAAGAGCACCCAGATTAGGACGATTACCACTCCGACGATAATGGTGCTGAGGACGATAAGATTCAATTCGGATTGTGCTACGGGGCCCGCAGGATGGAACACCACGTAATCACTACCACAACCCGTGGCAAAAAGTCCCAAGGTTCCCACTAAGGAGCTATAGAACCGGGTGCGCCGACTTATCCCCATCCTCCACCACCCCTGTAATTTGGTCTCTCTTGCGAGTCGGGTCGACACGACTAGCTTAGAATGGCAAGAATGGGGAATTCCTATTCGCAACCTGTGAAATGCCAAGAGTGTCGGAGGCGTGGTACAATGGCGTTAGTGAAGCTAAAGCATGAGACGTGTCGAATGGTGCCATTTTCGGGAGGGTAAAAGGTTTTATGCCAAGGAGTCATTCAAAAGGATACCGACCAGGAAATCGCCGAGGGTTTGGCTGGAGGGTGGTCGCCTACGTGGTGATCATCGTAGGGGTAGGAGGGGGCCTCTATTATGCAGCACGATACCGTGTGGCGACCCCAGCCCCGGTGCATCATGTGGTCAAAAAACATGTGGTACCGAAACCGGTGGTGTTGCCCTCGCAATTGGTGATTCCCACGACACCACAGGCGCAGAATCCCGAACTACCCAACGGGGCCGAAGTCACCAGCCTCTCGATGTTGTTGGCCACGGCGGGCCACCCGGTCAATAAAGTGACGCTGGCAAATGAAGTGGCCAAGGATCCAGCTAAGGAAGTAGTCAAAACCTCGACCTATCAAGGGAAGACCATTACCCAGATCCTGGCCTGGGGGAATCCCAACGTGGGATACGTGGGGAATATGTTTGTCGCCGGCAAAGGTTATGGGGTTTACAACCATCCGCTGTTCCTGTTACTCAAAAAAATCATGCCGAAGTATGCGCTAAACCTGACGGGAAAACCTTTTTCATCGATCCTGACCAAAGTTGGAGAAAAGGTCCCCGTAGTGGCGTGGACCACACTAAACTTCCAAGCACCCACCTACTGGATTACGTGGAAAACCGCAGAGGGCCCATTCCGTGCGACGCCATCGGAAAATACGGTGCTGATCGTGGGCTATAACAAGACCACCAACACCTTAAGCGTGGATAATCCCGAGACCGGGACCACCCAAACCGTTCCGATGACCCCCTTTATTCAATCGTGGCAACAGCTAGGAAGCCAGGCTATCTCCCTCAAATCCATCCCAGTGAAGAAGCCGATCGCGAAGAAGACTAGCAAAAAGAAATCCAAAGGCTAAGGTATGGGCCTACGGCTCCCTAAACCAATATTACTCCCGACTTTGGATAGCAAAGGGCACGGGATGTGTGGGACTTTAGTTTAGGGACCGGGTTGCAGGCCTGATTGGGTGGCGTGGGTAGGGTGCGGCGTGGAGGTGGCCTAAAGACGCTCGTGGCAACGCGCTGCTCGATATGGGCTCCAAAACATGCCCGATCCTAGAGGGGCCTTACATTCGATTGAATCGACCCAATGGATCCGTCGCATTGCTGACCGGCGGTACCGACGGGGTTGTCGCTTTCGTGGTAGAATAATGCGATGACGATGGAAATAATTCGGAATGCATCCATTTTGGGTCGAGCCGTCGTTGTCATTGGTTGAAAAATGAATCCATAGAATCGCTCATTCTGGTAGGAGTTGACTCCCCCATATGAACCTCGCAATGATGATGAAAAAAGGTCGAGCCTCCGTTTACGTGGGGGCCGGGATCCTGTCCCTATGGTATGTGTGGGCTTGGATCCGCCTTGTGCCCCCCCGAGCCATTCGGCAAACGCTGTATCATGGCGTCAACCGGATTGTCCCGATCGCGGCGCACATTCAGGTCACGGTGGTCTCTCCAACCCAACAGACGAGCCCTTTGTTTCATTGGTTATTTTCTTGGCATCACGCGGTTGTGGTGCCCCCTGCATTAAAGGCCTACCATCTCTGGGCCTACACGCATCTCGCCTACTCAGATATTTTAAGTCTCTATGGGGCGCATCAACTCTTTACGCACGCATTGCCCTACCTTTCTACCCCCATTGAATATCCTGTGTTAATGGGGGTGTTTATGTGGGTAATGGCATGGGTACCGACGGTGGTCGGCTATTTCTTGGCCACGGGTATCGTGCTCTGGGCGGCGGCTATGGGTACCTACCTGTGGCTTTGGCGACAAAACCGACGGGTGGCATTAGCGTTTGCGATGTCCCCCCTATTTTTAGTATACGGGCTCTTGAATTGGGACATCGTCGGGATTTTTCTTATGATTATAGCTGTTGACCGCTACGATAAGGGGCGTTACGATGCCGCCGCCATCTGGTTTGCGGCCTCCGTGTTCTTTAAGTTTTTCCCGATTTTTTACCTGCCGTTTATCGCCATCGACTTGTATCGCCGTGGTCAATCCAAAACACTCGGTCGTATGGTTTGGATCTTTGTCGGGACTTCAGCGGTCATTAATATTCCCTTCATGGTAGGAAATTTGTGGAATTGGGCCATATTCTGGGTATTTAATGCGGGCCGCGGGATTGGGGCCGACATTTGGAGCAACCGGTGGATTCACCTGACCTCGGTCCCGCTAATTGACGCGGTATCGCTGGGGGCGGTGCTCGCTGCCATGGTTGTCACCGGATGGCGGGTCGGCCGGGGGCTTTCACCCTATCAGGCGGCTGCACTGGTGTTTCTTATGTTCTTAATCGTGAACAAGGTGTATTCGCCGCAGTATACGTTATGGATGGTTGGGTTCGCCTGCGTGGCCGAGTGGCCCGTGTGGTCCATCGTGGTGTTAAGTGTGGCGGGTCTTATCGATTATGTGAACTCGTTCACGGTCCTTAAACTCGTTAGTCAAGGGACGGGCGCTTGGTACGCAGGAAACGTCTTTCCGTTTGGTATTGCCGTTCGCTATCTGGCTTTAGCCGCAACGCTGGTTGGAGTGGTTCGCACGTATGCCAAGATACCGAGGAGCCCAAGTGGGGGAAGTAACTTCGTCGCAGAACAGTCCGTATCAAGTTAGACATTAGCGCTGAAGGATGTGATCACGGTTGGAAGGACACACCCGTATTGTCACCTTAGAGAGTGGTTACCATGTCTGGACCCGGCAGGTGGGATGGGGATCTATCCCGGTTCTCTTGCTTCATGGCGGTCCGGGAGCCACGCACGAGTATTTGGAAATTCTGACGCAGTATCTCAAGCCGGATGAATTTAGCCTTTTTTTCTACGATCAACTGGGATCGTATCACTCGGATCAGCCTCATGACCCTTCTTTATGGACCATAGAACGCTTTCGGAGTGAGGTGAATGAAGTGCGCCGGGCCCTGGGGCTGGATCGGTTTATACTCTACGGCCAGTCTTGGGGAGGCATGTTGGCCACGGAGTACGCACTCACCTTTCCCGAGCAGCTCCAGGGGGTGGTCATCTCCAATATGGTTGCGAGCATCAGCGATTATGTGCGCCGCCTGACGCTTTTGCGCCAGCAAATGGATCCGGCTCTACAATCTCAAATGCTCGAGTTTGAAGCCCGAGCGGATTACTTTAATCCGCGGTATGTGGAAATTATGGACGTCCTTTATCGGCGGCATTTGTGCCGATTGAAGGAGTGGCCACCAGCCGTGACCCGTTCGTTTGAACGCATTGCGCAGGAGGTCTATGGCTCCATGCAGGGGCCCAATGAATTTGTCGTGACGGGAACCTTTAATGACTGGGATCGCTGGGACGA
>JAKADJ010000270.1 GCA_021820645.1 Bacillota bacterium | reverse complement strand
GCTGGTCCCGTTTCGACCGCATTATCCTTGAAGCCCATCATAAAGAGAGGAGCCGCCACGGCCATCCGCTGCTCCACCCGAGGCTTTTTGACCCCTATTGGCTCCTCCGGAACAATCCGGGTAATCTCCGTCTGATTCTCAAACCCCTTGGTTTCTTGGTTCTTTTGCACCTGCGCGAAAATCGCCTCGGGATCCACGTCACCGGTAACAAAGACCACCATGTTGCTGGGATGATAAAACGTTCGATAACATTCATAGAGCATGTCGGGTGTAATGGTCCGAATTGACTCCACCGAGCCCGCAATATCTAACCGTACCGGGTGGTGAACATATAGTGCTTCCATCAGGTTGGAGTGCAACCGATCGCCCGGCATGTCAAGATACATCCGAATTTCCTGCTCAATAATGCCCTTTTCTTTTTCGACATTCTCCGGAGTGAAATAGGGCCGTTGGACGAAGTCCAGAAGTATTTCGAGATTCTCCGAGACGTGTCCTGTGGTGGAAAATAAAAAGGTGGTCGAGGTGTAGTCCGTATACGCGTTGGAAGAAGCACCAAGAGCGGCAAAGTCGTTAAAGACGTCACCACCATCTTCCTTTTCAAACATTTTGTGTTCTAAAAAATGAGCGATGCCATCCGGAACATCGGTAACCTTTGACGCGCCGGGAACCACAAACGTATTGTCGATCGAACCGTAGTGGGTGGCAAACGTCCCAAACACCTTCTTCATGCCGGGGCGCCGCACCACGGCAATGGTGAGACCCGACGCAAGTCGGCCGGTGTATAACGTTTCCCCAATTTGGACATTGGCACGTTTATCCATCGCTATCCCTCCCGCTACCATCGGTGGTCAAAAAGAACGTCGTATCGAGCGCAATATTGGCCGCAATCTTTCGGATATCGGAGATCGATACTGCTCTTAAGGCTGCAATCAGAGGGTCCCCGGTCAATCCGCCGCCCAATAATAGCTTCTCCATTTGCCGTCCAGAGAGCTGACTTGGTGTATCTTCTTCCGAGAGAATATCGTTGCGAAAGGCCTCTTGGGTATATTCCAACTCCTGATCCGAGATGTCGCCCGCTCGCATCGCTTCCAACTGCTCGGCCACGATACGCTTGGTCGCCTCATAATCCTCGAACTCGATGCCAGCACCAATCACCATCAGACCTAACGCGGCGTCGATGCGAGCGTAGGCATAGTAAGCCAGACTGGCCTTTTCCCGTACGTTCACAAAAAGCTTAGAATGAGGGAAGCCCCCCAAGACCCCCGCATACATCATTAAAGCTGGGTACTCAGGGCTTACCAAGGTGTGGCCGGTGGAATACCCCCAGTTCACTTTACCTTGACGAACAGGCTTTTTTTCGATGACCTCCTGGTCCTTATGTAAAGGCGTATAGGGTTCGATGGTGCCGAGCGGACGGCGCGCGTGGGACCAGCCCTCCCTCACATACGATTCCACGATTTTCGGGTCGACATCACCGACCACTAACAACACAAATGGACTACGCTCTCGCACGGTTTGGTAGTATTGAAAGAGGCTCCGAGGGTCGACGGCATCCAGGTCCTCGACGCGGCCCAACTTGCGGAGCCCAAAGGCACGACCCTCCGCCATGGTCTCCAACAGCCGATGCATGGCATATTGGTTCTTATCGTTAATGAGACCACGAATTTGTCTACGTAGTAATTCCTTTTCCTGTTCCACAAACTCGGCATCAAATTGATTGGCAGATGGGGTCAACGGATGGTTCAAAATTTCCTCCAAAAAATCTAAACCCGCTTCTAAGGTGTCGGGCGTGCCTGGTAGGTGCTGGCCATGGACCACATCTAAAGATACAGAAATCAGTTGCTTATCCGCAATTTTACCAACATCGGCCCGAAAACTGGCTCCATATAGCGTTTCGAGTTGCTTTTCAATGGCCATGGCGTTGGGCCAACGCCTGGTACCCCGTTTCAGCACGTGAGGCAACAGGGCGCCCTGAGCTGCGGTTTCGGCATTCAAGTCATTGACCCAAAAAGCTTGCAATGAGATGGTCTTGAAACGCTTGGTGGGATAGACGTACCAGCCTACCCCATTTTGAAAATCTCCTACAAAACCCGCCTCCGTTTGGATCGGGTGCTTCACCAAACATCAACCCCTTTATGGTGGTTCCATGGAAAGATCATTACCCCAAAGTGACCGCTTTACTCGCCCCTGGGCGGTTGAAGCCGCATTATGAAATGGCGGCGTCGCCGCCTCCTCGAACAATTCGCAAGAGCTCTTCGGCTAAAAGCGTCTCTTTTTCCATCAGTGTAATTGCGAGGCGGTTGAGAGTCGCTCGGCGCGACACCAAAAGTTCCTTGGCACGCCTATATTGCTGCATGACAATTTCCTGCACTTCACGGTCGATTGCCGACGCAACTTCTTCGCCATAATCGCGTTCTCTGGTAATATCGCGGCCCAAGAACACCTGGTCTTGACGCTGCCCGTAAGTCATGGGGCCCAACGCTTCGGACATTCCATATTCCGTAATCATCTGGCGCACCATGGCCGTAGATTTTTCAAGGTCGTTCTGAGCTCCGGTGGAAATCTGCCCGAACACCAGTTCTTCGGCAGCGCGGCCGCCGAGTGCCATGGCCACTTGATCTAAAATTTGTGACTTCGTCACTAAGTATCGGTCTTCCGTGGGTAGCGGTAGCGTGTACCCCATTGCCATTCCACGAGGGATGATGGTCACCTTATGGATCGGGTCCCCATGGGGCACCAACATGCCGACTAGTGTATGTCCGGATTCATGAAAGGCGACCGCTTTCTTCTCTTTTTCATTAATCACCCGCGTCTTTTTCTGCGGTCCGGCCATGACCCGCTCGGCGGCTTCTTCGAAATGTACAAAATGAATGGTGCGTTCCCGATTACGTGCCGCCAACAGAGCTGCCTCATTGCACAGGTTGGCCAAATCCGCCCCCGTATACCCGGGCGTCCGCTTCGCGACCGTGGTGAGGTCCACATCGTCCCCCAGGGGTTTACCCCGTGTGTGCACCTTTAGAATCGCTTCGCGTCCTTTCACGTCGGGGCGATGTACAATAATTTGACGGTCAAAGCGACCAGGGCGCAACAACGCCGGGTCCAATACATCGGGTCGGTTGGTGGCGGCAATGATAATAATGCCCTCGTTCATCCCAAAGCCGTCCATCTCCACCAAGAGCTGGTTCAATGTCTGTTCGCGCTCGTCGTGGCCTCCACCGTAACCAGCTCCGCGCATTCGCCCGACCGCATCAATTTCATCAATGAACACGATGCAGGGTGCATTCTTCTTCGCCTGGTCGAACAAGTCCCGGACCCGTGAGGCTCCGACTCCTACAAACATCTCGACAAAATCCGAACCGCTGTCGGAAAAGAACGGGACCCCGGCTTCACCCGCCACGGCCCGGGCCAACAACGTCTTCCCCGTACCGGGTGCGCCCGACAGCAAAACTCCTTTGGGGATTCTTGCACCAAGCTCCATATATTTCTTAGGATATCGCAGAAAATCTACCACTTCCGCCAGTTCCTGCTTTTCTTCTTCGACCCCGGCCACATCTTCAAACGTGACACGACGCCCCCCGTCCGTATGCAAACGCGCCCGGGATCGGCCAAACTGCATTACCCGATTGCCGCCACCCTGAGACTGGTTCAAAAATAGGTAAAGCATAAACACAATGATCAACACCGGAAGTAGATTCCCCAGGAGACTTAGCCAAAACGACGTGGTCGCCGGCGGCATCACGGTCACCGTCACGTGTCGGCTCGTCAGCTGGTTAGCTAAAGTAGCCGTCCCTTCTGTGGCATAGGTCGTCTCAAATTTTTTGCCGTTAGTGGTGGTGGCATAGACCACATGACTTTGAGAATCTAAACGGGCGGTAGAGATTTGCCCGCTGTTCGCTAAGGTGAGCATCTGACTATAGGATTCATGGGTCACCGATGCGCTATGATTGCTCGTCAGTTCCCATAGGGTCACAATAAAGAGGACGGACAAAATAATAGTAAGGGCCCCACGGACCCAACGATTTGTCACTAAAGGGACTCCTTCCCAGTCACGGTTCAAGACGTTTGCTATTATATCACATTATGATCTTGGATCTTATGCCTCGGTACTCCTAATTAGGCCCCGGTACCCAGCGGATCCAATAAGTCTCGTGACCGGACACCGGCGCGGCTTGTTCGCTTACCGCGAGTCCCACCACGCATAGAATCGGAGCCCCTTCAAATGGCCCGGCCGCCACAATCGGCCATCGATGACGTAGGGGGCGAGCAATCTTGGCGTCCACGAACAAATCTTGTAA
>JAKADJ010000269.1 GCA_021820645.1 Bacillota bacterium | reverse complement strand
GGGGGTTATCCACAACGCTCAATACGCGTACAACGCAAAAAGCTCGTTTCGTCTTGCATAAGA
Source organism: Bacillota bacterium (assembly GCA_021820645.1). Next base: position 4,233 of record JAKADJ010000269.1, on the reverse strand, counting down.
TCATGAGCCCCGTTATAATAGGTCGTGCTGCTATTGGGGGATGATGTAGCGGTAGCATAGATGACTCTGGATCATCTCGCCCAGGTTCGAATCCTGGTCCCCCAGCCAAATAATAATTTGGCCCCATAGTCTAGAGGCCTAGGACGCCGGACCCTCATTCCGGAAACAGCGGTTCGAATCCGCTTGGGGCTACCATGTTACCGTCGCTTGCGACGGTTTTTTTGTTATGATTTTTGGGGGAGGGGAAAAATATGGCGACTTGGCAAGCCTCGGTTCGGTGGTCAGAGGTCGACGCTGCAGGCATTATCTATCATGCCCATATCTTTGATTGGTTTAGCGAAGCTCGGATTGCGTGGCTGCGCCACCATGAACTGGATTATTATCAGGTGCTGCGGCCCCTCGGAGTGGAACTTCTAGTCAAGGATGCGCACGCACACTTTGCGCATGCGTTAGAATTAGGGGATGCCGTGGACGTGTTTGCGACACTGACCCAGGTGTCCCCAACACGGTGTACATTTGCTTATGGCATTGCGATTCCAAGGATTGAGCGAGGCTATGCCGTAACCGGATCGACGGAGCATGCGTTTGTGGTGGGCGGTCGTGCGAAACGGATCGATCGCTTTGCACCTAAAATCTTTGAACAATTACTCGCGAGTGCGGATGACCGAAAAATCGCGGGCATGAAACTATGAGGTCAGGAGACGCTACATCTGACACTCGGACCGTTTAGGAGGCGTACATATCAATGTCTATTGAGGCCTATCGCAGTGAACCCTTAACAAATTTTGACGTGCCGCACCACAAAAAGGCTATGGAAGAGGCCTTGAAAAAAGTGAAAGAGATGTTGGGGCAATCTTACCCGCTTATTATCGGCGGCGAGCGGATTGATACCCCCGATAAGATCATTTCCACAAATCCGGCAAACCCCAAAGAAATTATTGGCAAAGTATCGAAAGCGGATAAGGCTTTGATTGACAAAGCGATTGCCGCAGGGTGGACAGCGTTCGCTGAATGGAAGAAGATATCAGGCTCTCAAAGAGCCCGATATCTATATAAGGCCGCTGCGATTATGCGGCGTCAGAAATATGAATTGTCGGCATGGGAGGTTTATGAGGCCGGTAAGACCTGGGTAGAGGCGGACGCTGATGTGGCCGAAGCGATCGACTTCCTTGAGTATTATGCACGGCAGATGGAACGGATTGGTCAAGGGCTTGAATTAACGCCTTTGCCCGGTGAGGAAGACACGGCGTTTTACGTGCCGTTGGGGGTGGGTGCCATCATTCCCCCGTGGAACTTCCCGCTGGCTATTTTGGCGGGGATGTCCTCGGGAGCGATTGTGGCAGGCAACGCGATTGTTCTGAAGCCTGCGTCTCCTACGCCCGTGATTGGCGCCAAGTTTGCGGAAATTATGGAGGAAGCAGGGCTTGCGCCAGGAGTCCTCAACTTTGTTCCGGGCGATGGTGGCGTGATTGGGGACCATTTGGTGACGCATCCCTTGACCCGTTTTGTAAGTTTTACCGGATCGCGGGAAGTGGGGTTACGCATCAACCAATTGGCGGCTGGGGTTGCACCCGGTCAGAAGTGGGTGAAGCGGGTCGTGGCCGAAATGGGTGGTAAAGATGCCATTTTAGTGGATGAAACCGCGGACCTGGAAGCGGCGGCCGAAGGTATTGTGGCATCGGCGTTTGGGTTTCAAGGTCAAAAATGCTCGGCCTGCTCCCGGGCTGTGATTGTAGATAGTGTGTATGACCGAGTTCTCAAACTTGCGGTGGAGCGGACGAAAAAGCTTACGGTGGGCGACCCCGCGGTACCAAGTACCAATGTCGGCCCGGTCATTGATGAGAAAGCCTTCCAGAAAATCATGGGCTATGTGGAGTGGGGCAAGCAAAACGCCAAATTAGTGGCCGGGGGCGATAAGGGCCCTGCCCATGGCCATTTCATTCAACCCACCATTTTTTCTGAGGTGGAGCCCGGCAGTAAGCTAGAGCAGGAAGAGATCTTTGGTCCGGTACTTTCTTTTGTTCGCGCTCAAAACTTCGAACAGGGCCTTGAGATTGTTAACGACACCGAATATGGTCTGACTGGCGCCCTCTATTCGCGGCGTCGGGATCGAATCGAACGGGCTATTAACGAGTTTGAGGTGGGTAATCTCTACATCAATCGCAAGTGTACCGGAGCTGTAGTAGGGTCGCATCCTTTTGGAGGGTTTAATATGTCGGGTACCGATTCCAAGACCGGCAGTCCCGACTACCTCTTACTGTTTATGCAGATGAAAGCCGTGGCCGAGCGCTACTAGGTTCGATTAAAAAAGGACTTCGAATGACGCATCGGAGTCCTTTTTTGATTGCCTTGACGGGTTTAGCGTTGGATCGGGGTACTTCGGCCCTCCTGATAGGGCATCGATTCGAGTACGTACGCATCCCCAACGGCCCACAGGGTGTGGGTAGAGACTTTGGCTAACAAGGTACGGTCATGAGAAGCGATAAATAGGGTACCGGGATAGTTAATCAAAAGCTCTTCTAAAGCCTCGCGCATGCTGATATCCAAGTGATTGGTCGGTTCATCGAGCAACAGGCACTGAGACGGTGCCATCAGCGTTTCAATGAGCTTAAGGCGTGTGCGCTCGCCTCCAGACCATCCCTGGATGAGCGTCTCCCACAGTGGAACGGCGAGGCCAAACCGTGCCCCCACGTAATAGATTTCTTCCCGTTCCAATCCCATATCGTAGGCATATTGGAGTCCCGTGACGTGGTCCGGAAGTTCATTGACCGCGGTTTGTGGCAGATACCGTACGGTAATGTCCTCACGCCAACGAACCGTTGGATTCGGGCGCACCAAGGCATCGAGCAAGGTGGTCTTGCCAGCGCCGTTAGGGCCTATAAGCGCAATTCGGGCGCCGACCGGAATCCGCAGTGACAACGGTTCCCAGGTGCGATCGCCTTGGGACAGCGTCAACTGGTTTAGGACCAATGCGGGAAGAGAGCCACCGCGACTCGTCCCCTGATGCATGAGGGCAAGGGTTCCGGTTTTGTGTGGGGCGGCTTGGTTTGCCATCGACTTATTCAAGCGGTCCAGCGATTTGACGCGACTTTGGGCTTGCTTGGCCCGCGTGCCCGCCCGCCATTTGTTGATGTATTCCTGTAATCGCGTCTGTTCTTCGAGATAGCGGGTGTATTTCGTGGCTTCTTGATCTAAGCGCTCGCGGCGTAGGTGCTGGTATTGGGCGTAGGATCCATTGGTCACCCAAAAGAATCCGTCTTCCCAACTCATGGTGCGGGTCGCGACGTGTTCTAAAAACGTCCGATCATGGGACACGATGAGGGCCGCGCCGGAAAAACGACGGAGTTGGTTTTCCACCCAATCAATAGTCACAATGTCTAAGTGGTTGGTGGGTTCGTCTAAGAGCCAGATATCGGCACCCGATAAGATCACTTGTAGCAGCCTTAATCGATGCGCTTCGCCACCCGAGAGGGTTTGGGGTGCGTCCTCCCACCGATCGGTGGGGAATCCAATGCCAGCCAGACCAGTTTTTACGATGGTGTCCCATTCATAGCCGCCACGATGGGTAAATTCTTCGGAAAGTTCCCCCCATTTTTCTGCCCATAGCGACAACTGATCCGCATCGGCATCGGGTTGACCCATTTGAGCCTCGAGATGCGCGAGTTCTTCCGCCATTCGAATCAAGGTGGGATTGGCATGGTAGGCGGCGTCCCATAGGGTGGGATACTGAGTCGACCGCCACTGTTCTAAATGGGTAATGGTATGGGATCCTATCCGTTCTAGATGGCCCGCCTCAGGGTCGATGTCGCCGGATACTAGACGCAATAAGGAGGTTTTCCCCATACCGTTAGGGCCGACGATGCCAATTCGGTCACCGGGATTGATGGTGAAGGTTGCATTGGAGAACAAGGATCTGTCGCCGACAGCCAGCGAGACATTTTGTACGGAAATCCAAGACATAAAAATATCCTCCTCAAATAGGGTAGTCAGCCGTGGTTAGAAGGTGTTCTGGGCACACGGGCCCCGTAGGACACTTTACGGAAGCTGACGAACCACCATCGGAAGGACTCCTCACGCGATAAGACTTTACCAATTAAATTAACACAACGGGGATGCGTTGACTAGGTCGTGGATTCCAATAGTTCAAGCTGGTACCCACCGAGATCGTGATGCTGATTTTCTTGTCCCAGGGCTGAACTTATCCCGTCGGTCATAGTGTGGGTCGTATAGACG
>JAKADJ010000268.1 GCA_021820645.1 Bacillota bacterium | reverse complement strand
CGATCTGACAGCTCGATAGGGATCATACGCGAGAAGCTTTCGCGCATACGTATCACTCCCGATGAGTAACCATCCTAAGTTGGTCGTCAGATGTTAGGAGTTGATTTGGCGCGCGAGGTCGTCCACACAGTTCTTGGCAGCAACGAGTGAACATCCCATGGTTTCGCGGACTACTTTTACGGCCGTTATTTTCTGACCGCGGTGCAACAAAGGAGAGATTTGTGCGACTAAAGCCTCATGGGCGCCTAGGGATGACGACATCTGCGTCACCAACTGCAGGCCGATGCCGCGAAGGTTCTTCTCGATGCGCTGTATTACCCTAGTCAAAACGACCGCGATAGACGATGCGGCTCCAGCCACTACCGAGGTCGGGATTCCGTGCATGACAGTCATTCCTTCTAAGGTGTCCGCTCCAAGCGCAAGGACGACGCCCTTTCCGTGCGCTACGGTCCTGCCGGCGATACGAAGCCTGGGCCTAGCGGATATCTTTAGCCATCATAATATGGGTCATCCGATACCCCGTGCGCTGGTAGAGGCGAAAGGCTCCCTCATTGTGTCCAAATACGTGAAGACTCAGGGAGGTGACGCCTCGCGATTTGGCGTCTTGTTCGAGCGTATTTAATGTTTGGGTGCCATACCCTTGGCCCCGGGCGTCTTTATCCATATGGATGTCGTAGATAAATCCCGTCTTGCCCTGTGGGCCCGGCCGCACCATATACCATACCATCCCAACCGGGCGCTGAGTACCTTCGTCAACCACGGTGAAGAGATAGTGATCAGGTGTTTTTATTCCCTCAGGCAAGAGTTTGGCAAATTCCTTGGCTGATTCTTCTAATGCGGTGGCGGAGGACCAGAGGCCGTCCCGGATATGATCTTCGGCGTAATCTTTTATACTGCGCGATACAAACGCTGCATAGGTGGACTCGGTCATTGGTTCCAAACGTATCACGAATTAACACCTTATCTCAATTAACACCTCTACCCATTTCTAGGCTTGCTCTGCAAAAATTCGGCGAGCATGGTTTGTGCGATCAACGTTGTGGACTCTAGCCCCCATCTTAGCAGTTTGTGCTGTTGGCTATCTTGGAAACAGAAGATGCAGGAACGCCGTGCAGGCGGTTATTTCGCTTCGGGTCTACCCTCATTATTCGCGTCGAAAGCGCTTTTCAACTCCTTGGTGTTAGCGCGCTCTCGGGTGTGCATGGTTCCATGCGTCGTGATGGGAAAGGGCCCGGTGAACGGCAGGCGCGGATCCCCCGCGTAAAAACGTGGGGACTCTTTCGTTAATGCGTCCTGAGTGCGTCGATGGCTTCCGGGCTTAGACCGGTGACACGCATAATCTTGGCAACTGGGTCACCATCGGCCAGCATGGCACGGGCCACCCGCTGCATGGCTTGATCCCGACCCTGTTCTAAGCCTTGTTCTAAGCCGCGCTTCATTCCTTGTGCGTGTCCCCGTTGTTCCGCCCGTTCCAAAATCTTGCTCACGTCTTTCAACTCCTTCTCCAAGGCTTCGGTTTCCTCGTCGGTCAACACAGGTTCAGCCAGCGCTAACACGGCCGCTGTGACCAAGTCGCGCTCTTCGGGCTTTGGCACCTGGCGGAGAAGTTCTAGCGTTTGGCCGAAGAGTGCCCGTCGGTCTTCGGACTGCATCCCGAGTGCCAACGCCAGCCGCAAGCGGTCCGCCGGTTCCCATCTGTAGGAGGCGAGGTGTGTGGCTACGATATGCAGGGCATCGTCCCCGCTAAATTGGCGTAAATACACGTTCTCTACGCGATACTGAATCACGCCGCCATCGAGTCTGTCGGGGGCGGACGCGACCCGGGCATCATACAGAACCACTGTCCGTATGGGGACGTGTGAAAGCGTCGTACCAGCCGCGTGTCATATTCTAAAAATCTTTCCAAGGATGACTCGCGCGACGTCTGAAACTCCAAGTGGAACAGCCGTCCATCAACCATCCGCCATACGGTATCTACGCGTAGGGTGCCCGCCGGCAGCTCAATAGGGAGCGATTCGGTTAGCTCCACGCCCTCGACACCCAAAAATCGCATGGCTCCGCCGGACAAACCTTGCGTTAATAATTTGAGATAGATGTCCTGATTGCCCATGCGCCACCTCGACCTCTTCGCCCTTATTGTAGCGCGATTAGTCTGAAAGTGCCACATCCAGGATGCCTTACGCGTCATAGGATGGACGAGCCCGGTCCAGCTGTACCTGGCAGGAGAGGGGGACGACCCGGGCACCTGTTCGCGGCATGGCCCGGTTCCACATGGGATAGGTCGATACGCCCGTGACCGTCTCGATCGGCATCGCAAGCAGGCTCCGTGTGATGTCGTGCGCTAGTTTATGTATTGCTAAATAAAGCACCAACTGCCAAGCCACCAGGAACCAGAACGTCGAGAGGTGGTCCGATGCGAGTCGTGATGATTTCGGTTAAAACAAGACCGCATGCGGCGCTAACCCGATAACGATCAAGGATACTGGGTGACGAGCCCTAGATTTCACACGGTGGGTCTACCAAATTATGGTCGACGATTGGGTGGTTCTTGGGGGGAGAGTTTGTTAGCATAGAGACAGAGGAGGGATTTCGTGATCGATGTGACCGTGGCCATGCATCACGATATGGTGGTTTGGCCGGGCGACCCACCATTTTCTGAAGCATTCATCAGTGCTATAGCCGAGGGCGCCCAGGCGACGGTGAGGCAAATTACATTGTCGACCCATACCGGAACGCATCTCGACGCGCCAAGTCATTTTCTCGGCGAAGGATCCGGCGTGGATAGGGTGCCTTTGTCGCAGCTGATCGGGGCCGCCACGGTGATCGATACCGGAGTTGTCGGCTGCATTACTCAAAGCGACTTAAAACACCTAATACCCGGGCCCGAGATTCCCTCTCGTATTCTCTTCAAAACGGGAAACAGTCACCGGAGGATCATCGATGAGCCGCAGTTCCGAGAGGATTTCGTGGCGTTAGATGCTTCCGCCGCCGCGTGGTTGACCGAGCGTCACGTTACGACGGTGGGTATCGACTATTATTCGATCGAACCATTTCACAACCCCGGTAATCCGGTGCACCAGGTTTTGTTGCAACACGGGGTGGCAATCCTCGAAGGGCTCCGCTTAATCGATGTCGAGCCCGGCCCATATCGCTTGGTGGCGCTGCCGTTAAAACTTAGGGGGATGGACGGGAGCCCCTTGCGCGTGGTATTAGAAAACTTGTCGGAGGAATGATGCACCGTGCGGATTGATCTGCTACATATGTTGGGGGATGCCCCGGAAGGGCCGTGGGCTATTTTTTCCCTACCCGAAGACGCCGGCAGGGCCATGGTGTCGGTTTTAGTACCGCGATCCTTATGGATGGTGCTCACGCGCAAGGATCCCTTTTCCAGTGAAATTGGGATTTTAGAGGCGGTAGGCACACGGGCCATTGAGCGACGTCGAGAATGGGGAGAGATTAAGGGACCCATTATTGTCGATGCCGTGGACGCGGGGCTTGGCGCATCGTCCACGCCCTGGTACCGGGCGCTACGGGTGTGTGGCCAATGTGGCCAAGAAGTTCCGCCCGGAGAGGTACTAGAAGGGCTCGGCAATGCCCTGCCGCCGAATGCACGTGGAGAAATAGAGTTGAAGGTACTGTGCCCGGTGTGCCAGATTCAGACGCCACATCGGATGTCTCCGTGGGAACTTTTCGAGTAACACCATTGCTTTCCTGGAATACCATAACATGGAACCTGGTAGGAGGTGGATGTAGATGGTGAAATTAGTGGGACACACATTGCCCGAAAGTCTGCAAGAAGGGTTTGCCCCCATGCAAGATCGGAGCCAGGACTTGACCCTGGCAGTAGTTTTCCACCCATGGAACTTGGGCGCCGCCGAAGCCCGAACGGAAAGTATGTCGCAGGAGGAATTTCTGGCGGGTCATGGGGTGCCCGAGGATGTTTGGCAACTCTTTCGAGATTGGGTAATTCGGGAGGGCCTGAGCATTGAACGCGAAACGGCGTTTGTGTTTTGGCTCCGGGGAAGTTTCGAGAATGTGGCGCGAACCTTCGCACTGGAATTTTTAGAGAGTGACGAGCATGGCAGGCAGTTTGCACCCGCCAATGAACCGGTCGTCCCGGGGTTTGTAGCTCCTTGGATTGCGGGGGTGGTCGGCTTGGACAATGTGGCGAGCCTGTTTCCGAGCGTGCGACATCCCCAAAAAACCGAACTCTTAGCCAATCAGGGGCAGGGGTTTTTTCCGAGTGACTTGAAGACCGCGTATCGCTTTCCATCGACATTAGATGGCAGCGGAATGACATTAGGGATTCTC
>JAKADJ010000267.1 GCA_021820645.1 Bacillota bacterium | reverse complement strand
GGGATGGCGCCTAACCGTCGGACGGCTCCCTTTAGGAGCCTGGGCCGAGACTTTGGAGGCAAGCCTGGCCATCGTGGCGTTGTGGGTGGTGAGTGCCGACGCATTGGCCGTAATAGTGGGGCTCGTGGTGGGTTTACTATTGGCCATCGGAATCTTCCCCACCTGGTTTACGCGCCAGGCTTGGGTGCATGAATGGGAAACCCTTACCTTAGGAGCGGTGGGTCTCCAGGATATAGCCCATACGATGGTTGGTCGACTACCCGCAGAGCACTTCGATTGGCTTTGGATGGTTCCATGGTTGGTTTGGGCGGATTTCACCGCGACGTCCGGCGCCGCCAGAGCGTCACGAGCCAAATCACCAAAGCCACCGCCACAACCGCCAAGAAGTAGTGACTGAGCCGCGTGACGTGATGCCACTGGGGGCCCAACAAAAAGCCCACATACACAAATAGGACCGTCCACGGAATGGCGCCCAGTAACGAGAACACAAAGAATCTCCAAAATGGCATCTGGGCCACTCCAGCCGGGAGTGAAATGAAGGTACGGATCCCCGGCAACAGTCGCCCAAAAAACACCGCACCATCACCCCTGCGCTGAAACCAGCGCTCGGCCCGATCCATTTCGTGGGAACGAATCCAAACATATCGACCCCATCGTTCGATTAAAGCCCGCCCGCCCCAACGTGCAATCCAGTAGGATACCACGGCCCCTAACATGCCACCCAATAAGGCCGCCACCATGGCAGTCGCCATGGTGGCCTGATGTCGATACACTAAATATCCTGCATAGGGCAGGATAATTTCCGAGGGTACTGGAATATAGGCGCTTTCAAGAAACATGCCAATAACGACCCCGAACACACCTAGGCCAAGGATGGCGTCGGTAATACCTGTCAAAAAATGCATGGACCAGCTCCCGGTGATGACGTGCCATTCTTAAGGGAGTATACGGTGTCCAACCATGGACTTGTCAAGGGCCACGGCGCCGACTTCTCCTGAAGATCGGCTAAAGCCGACAAGTCTAGTTCTCCGAGGGAGACCTGGTCCCCTAGGTGATGCTCCGACTCCACCAACACACCGGACCCATCTGAAGTCAACTCGCGCGGTACATAAATACCGGCTTTACCCGTCAGAGGAATGCCAAAGAGATTGCCAGTACTGGCGCCCACGAGTCCTGCACTGGGGGTCTCCTGAACCCGAGCCCAGGTGCCTCGCCGGGCTTTATCCACCGAATACCGTGGTTCCGGATCGGCAATGGGCACGGCAACCAGAAGGGCTCCTTGGAGCCGGGCCATCCGAAAACTTTCATAAAAAGTGGCATCATTGCAGACTAAGGTCACAAGTGGCCACGGGTCAAGCACCTGGGCCTGTAGGTCGGATCCGGGAGTCATACCTAATGCGACTTCCATCGGGAGAAGATGGATCTTCGGTTGCCACGCGATTTCCCTCCCGGTCGGATCGAATGTCACCCCAACATTAAGCAACTGCCCTTGGTGCCAGGTCATCGCCGAACCCGCGACGGTGGTCATCCCAAAGCGATGAGATAACACCTTCATCGTACGGTACCAAAATTGGTACGCGACCGGACTAAGCGCTCTTAACCAGGGTGTCAGGTCCCTTAAGGGGCCTGCCGTCGCTGATTTTGGCACAAAGCGTTGTAACACCCCAAGTAAAGGAGATGCCAGGTCTTCACCGAACACAATTATGTCGGCCTGTTGTGCCGAAGCCTGACGAAAGCACTCGGTGACCCGATTTAGCCATAGAAGAGGCTCCACCACAGGATCCAGACTAAACTGCACCACCGCCACGCGCACGCGGTCTTTGGAATCACGAACGGCCAAATTTCGGCTTAGGTCGGGAAGGGACAGGCTCCACTGGCGCCACTGATTCGGGCGCAAAGCACGGTGCATCCACTGTGCGCCGAGGAACGGGAAAAGCCTCATGAAGATCGCCACCAGCGATGACGTCGGTAGACATCGGGGCGCAGGGACGCGAGCACGGGAAATGATTTTTGGATCTCGAAAAATTCCTGCCAATCCCATCTTAAGCGCCAAAGGCCCGGTTCCACTGCGAATCCGGCCCGGATTCCCGAACTGTCCTCTGTCATCTCGCAAGGCAAAACCAATTGCGGGGTCGGCCAAAAGCTTACTCCAATGTACTGATTCTGCTGAGCATCGCGCCAGAGCGCCGTATACCGAGACCGATCATTTAGGTAGGGCGCCAGAAAGAGATCACTGCCCTGCAGCTTCAAGTAGCGTTGGGTTTCGGGGAACCAGCAAGGTTCTTTCATGATCGTGACACGGTGTCCACTCCACTCGCATTGCATCGCGACACCCGATAGGGCCGAATCGATGGCAATCGGGTCCGCTCCATGGACCTGCATCACCGGATAGGGGCCAACCCAAATTCGGATGCCAGGTAATGAGGCCAGGGCGTCGGGAGACAGAGTGCAAGCGGCGACGAGAAAAGTAGTCGTATCGACAATGCTTTCCGCTACGGACGCGTTTTTGCCGTCCCAGACCCAAAGTTCCGCCATTCGAGGACTCCTTTTGGTCTTATGGTACCATGTCTAACGCGGTCCTGCGAGCTGCGGTAACCTGAATGGGCGAAGCCCCAGACGAGCAATCTGGTGGCATCAGGCCACAAAGCTGCCAGGTTATCATGCAACACCACGACGACGAGCTCTGTGTGATGACGCATCGCAGTGACCACCAACGCGGCGTTACCGGGTCCCGTATAACCCAATTTGACCCCGTTGGCCCCGGGGAAGGTTCCTATCATCTGATTTTGGTTTACATAGAATCGAGGAGTGTCCGGATTCGGCAGCACGACAGCGGCTTGACGCACCATAGTGGCGAACACTCGATTTCGCATCACGTGTAGCGTGAGCCGGGCCATGGCCATGGCCGTGGTCCACTGACTTTTACTACGTAGCCCGGTGGGGTTGTCAAAATGGATCTGACCTAAATGCCAACGCTTGGCCGTTTGGTTCATCCGTCGCGTAAAGGCACGATCACTGTGGGAAATCGTCGCTGCGACCACTTCGGCCGCATCATTCCCCGACGCCATCATCATGGCCGGCACCAACTGGTGCAATGGAATTTTGGCACCGACCGGAAGACCCATGCTAGTGCCTCCTAAATGGGCAGCGTGAGGCGTAATCTGGCCTGTTTTTTGCCAGCCGTAGCGGATGGCTAGCCACGCCGTCATCATCTTCACCAAGGATCCCGGTGCCCAGCGCTGATGAATGTTCTTCGCATAGAGAACGTCTTGAGTCTTGACATTCATGATCATCGCTGAGGAAGCCGCGATCGGGGGAGGGGGAGCGATCGTCCGATGCGTGGGGCCCATGAGGACCAAGCACGCCAGAATCCATCCGCCCCACCATGCGACCACCCGTTTTCCTCCATCTCGTCCTATTCATGCGGCTTTCGGATAACATTTGTTATAATACGGTGATAAATCGTCGTCGGACTGAAAGAGGTTTGGATGAGACCCATAGGGATAATCAAAGTCGGCACAAGCAACACCGGATTGTTCGCGGCCTCGGATTTTTCGGCGCCCATGGTACGACAGGGGCGGCTCATCGACCTGCAGGACGCATCGACCTGGAATACCTTAACCCAAACCCTAACCGACTATACCGAGATTCTTAAAGATCTTAAGGTTGATTACGGCTTGGTGAGTGGGGGAGAGATTATCCGGCAAAACCACACGCTCCGTCATCGCATCCGTGAATTGGGACTGCCGTTGTGGACGGTGTCTTCGGTCCTTGAAGGATGGTTGACCTGGTTTGCGGTGAAGAGCGAATTCCCCGAAGTGTCGGCCATTATCGACGTAGGAGGCGGCAGCACTGAAGTCGTCACCGGAAATCGGGTGTGGGCGATCCCGGCCGGTGCAGCGCAAGTGTCGGATCCAGGAACCTGGCCTCGAATAGATAGTGTGGGACCGACCATGGCTCTGGTAGGCGGCACTGCTTATGGGTTGGAACAGATGGCCGGGCAGGGTCGAATATCTGGTGCACAATTAATCGAATTGCTGGCCGCGGTCTTAAGCCCCTTCCCGCCTCCGGCGTTTTGGGATTTGGATGCTCCTCGGAGGCTCCTGGTGGTAGGCGGGTCCGAGGTGCTAAGATCCCTCTTATCCGGACTCGATTCGACCCAGTTTATTTTTGCGCACCGTGGCTTTGTGGAGGGACTGTGGCTTGCCGCGAGCCTCGGTCGGGCGAGGTTACTATGACCAAATCCACTCCTATGCTGGACCAATATAGGCGTCTTAAGGCGGAAAACCCCCACTGTTTTCTCTTCTTTCGGCTCGGAGACTTC
>JAKADJ010000266.1 GCA_021820645.1 Bacillota bacterium | reverse complement strand
ATACCCCCTTCAGGGCGTCTTGGTCGCCTTTCCATGGTCATGCGCAAAAGCCCGCCGAAAGATGCAATCTTGTCCGCCGCCTCCTGCGCCGAAAGATATTTCATCGTATTCACCAACCCTTCGCATATACATAATATTTTTATCTCCGATGCTTGTCAATGCGATCCGCGCTACCGAAACGGTTATACTGGGCTTAATGTCTGGATTAAAACGCACCTCCCTAACACGAAAGGAGTCGAGACTAAATGCCCACCGTTCTCATTACTGGGGCTTCTCGCGGCATTGGGCGAGCGATTGCCAAGTATCTGGGCGACCGCGATGCCCATCTTTTGCTCCATTACGGCCATAATCGCCAGGAAGCCGAGTCGACAGCCAACTTCGTTACCAGCCACGGTGCACAAGCCACCTTGCTGGAGGCTGATTTGTCCACGCTCGAAGGCCCCGCCCGGCTGATCGACGAGATAGCTCATATCCCAGGTGTGACCCAGATCGACGGCTTGGTTAATAACGCCGGGATTTACCAAGGATTCGACCTCAAAGAAACCACCGTGAGGGATTGGCACTCCCTGATGACGACCAATCTTAGCGCCCCCTTTTTCTTGATCCAAGGCCTTTTGCCTTGGCTAGAGCGGTCCCCCAATGCGTCCATCGTGAATATTGCGTCGATCCTAGCTATTTCCTCAAGCCGTGGCGCTCATCCCTACCAAGCCAGTAAGGCCGGTCTCATGCATCTCACACGTTCTTTGGCTATTGAACTGGCTCCCCGGATCCGGGTTAATGCCGTCGCCCCCGGATTCATCCGGACCGATATGAACCAAGGGGGCTGGGAAGATGAAGAGTTTTCCGGACAGGTGGTGAGCGAGACCCCGTTAGGACGTTGGGGTGAGGCCGATGACATCGCCCCCGTGGTGGCCTTCTTCCTCTCCAGCCAATCCCGCTTCGTCACCGGGCAAACGCTCCTGGTCGACGGAGGTAAGGGGCTCATTTCTTAGTGTGGGGAGCGTCTTGAATGACCGCCAGCCAAGGTGATGGCTCTCCGGCCGGAGGTGCCTCGGCGAACAAATGCACCGCGCGGCGAGCCCGGGTTATCGAGGTATAGAGGTTCTGGGCAGCGGATGTCGTGTTGCTATACGCGGATGCGTCTACTTCCACGAGGAGGACCCCATCAAATTCTAGGCCGCGAACGGCGTCTAACGTGGTCAGAGCAAGGCCTCCTCGATACCCCTCGGTACCGGTTAACACTTGGGGCGAGAAGCCGAGGTCGCCAAGGAGACGGGCCCACACCGCGATACGGTCTAGATGCGGCACCAAAACCGCGGTCGCCACGATACCCTTTTGATCCCACGTCCTTAACACCGATGTGACACGCTGGCCGTACTCCTCTTGGGATACGAGACTAACCGTAATCTCTCCAGCCTGGGAATGCCAGGCAACACTTTCGCTGCCGCGTGCATCGGGTCGGACTGCGAGTCGTAACCGTTCGGCTGCCGCATGAATTTTGGGTGGAATACGGTAGCTAAAACGGAGCCACAAGTGAGATACCTGGTGGGGTGCAATCTTTAAATGCTTCGTAATCCCATCCCATTCCCCGACCTCGTGCTGACTACCCTGTTGCATGAGATCTCCTGCCAGAATCCATGACACTGAAGGCCCGAGCCATTCCGCCAGTGCTGCATAAGCCAATCCAGGAATGGCCTGGGCCTCATCGATAATCACCCACTCTGGTTCCGGTTGCGGCCGCGTTCGCCGCGCCCAAGCCCCGAGCCACAATAAGGGTGCCACATCCCTAACCCCAAATAGGGTATCCGGCATATAGCCAAGGTCTTGAGCCGCCTGGCGATAGGTGGCGATCCACTCACGCGATGATGACCCCTTACGGTGCACGGCAAAAACCCGGCTCCAAGCCTCTTTATCCCACGGTGAATCGGGGACTAGGGCATGGAGTCCGGTAGCCCAAGGAAAGTCCGGCCACATCATGGTGGCCAGGTCGGCCAAGCTTAGCGCTTGCGCGCGTTTTCGTTCCAGTCCCAGCCGCGGCAACACGGGTTTCACATAATCTCGCAAGGTTGGAGTAGGGGTGAGATAGATACCGGGACTGTCCGGCGAGGCGGCCACCGCGATCCGATGGGCCGCCACGACGGTTTTACCGGTACCCGCCGGCCCATCCAAAATGATCAGGTGAAGGTTGGGGTCCCGGTGGTTAATAATGGTGTTTTGTTCGCGATCCAACACATCAGCCAAGACATCGAGTGCGGGTTCGGCGGATTGTTGCAGGCGGCGTCGAACCCGATCCTCAAAAATTGCCCCGTAACGGGGGGCCATGCGCACCACGCGATTGTCTTCGAGTTCGATATCTTCGACGATGCACTGTAGGACCTGTACTTTAGATACGTTGCGGGCCTCAGGCCATTGATAAAAATCCTTATCGCGAACCGTAATCGCCAAGTCTTTTTGGGCCGGGTTCCGTACTAAATCGGCTAACGGCGCCAAGTGGCTGATATCTAGCATCTCTTTGTGTTTGGCCAACGGAAAGACTTCCGATCGATGATAGCGATGGACCCGCAAATCCACATCAAACACCTCGCCGTCCCCATCCTGCATCTGACCCCGGACCCGCGCAAAATAAGGATCCCGCCGACCCCACATGTCCTGCAACTGCTGATGGCCCCGCTCCATGATCTCCGCATGTTGCCACAGCACTTCGTCTTTACGTGCCTGCACCGCTCGTTTGTAAGCTCGATCGGCCCGTTCTCGCCGATCCGGCAACTCCTTTTCAGCCCATGCGATCCAAGCCTCAAAAATATTTTGCTCGCTCAAAGAATCTTCCGAAGGATCCGACACGACACCATGGCCTCCTTGCATTTTGGTCGAAGGGATATATATTACCAGACCCGTATGGACTTGCCAAGCTAGTGCCTGGCGTTTCCAGGCCGGGGCTAGTCAGACTTGCCGCCCGCACCAAATCATTTTTGAGGGGTGATTACCACTCACCCCTGTCATCCGTTTGTCCCATAGAAGGAAGCATCGACATAAGGAGGTACCGATAGTGGGGACCGTAATCAATCAGTCATTCGACGAGAGGAGCCTATCACCCCAACATTGGATGTGGTTGGGCTTGGCCGCTATGGCCTGGCTCATTGAAGCTTACGATATTGGGATTATGGGAGCCGCTCTGGTCCCGTTACATCACGTCTGGCAACTGACGGCTCAGGAGACCGGCCTCTTGGCTATTGCCTCGACCGTGGGGATTGTCTTGGGCGTGATCCCGGCTGGATTTCTTATTGACCGCCACGGAAGAAAGCGGGTCATGATTGCCTCTCTGATCTTTTATTCCTGCGTGACGGTGCTAACCGGCTTTGCCGGTTCGTGGCAAATGCTCGCACTACTACGCGGGATTGCCGGCATTGGTCTCGGTGCGATGTTCCCCATCCCGTATACCTTATTGTCAGAACTAAGTCCCAAAGGACGCCGTGGAATGGTAGCTGGCATCCTCGATGCGTTTTTATCTGTTGGCTACTTTGTGCCCCCGCTGGTGGCGGCATGGGCGCTTCCCGCCCTCGGCTATTCCGCGGGTTGGCGACTGCTCTTTTTCGTAGCCGGCATCGGTCTGGCTTTTGCAGGCGTCTTGGCGAAATGGCTACCGGAATCACCCCGCTGGCTCATGACCCAGGGCCGGGTGACCGAAGCCCAAAAAGTCATGGGAGGCCTCAACATTCAAAATATAGAACAAAGGCGCCAAGAACCGGTGCAACAAATCTTTACCAGCCCCTATTTAAAGCGAACCGTGATGCTTTGGATCTCTTTTCCGTCGATCCTCTTTATGTTTTATGCCATCATGAGCTATATGCCATCGATTTTGGTTCGTGAAGGTTTTTCAAGTCATAGTGCCGAACTGTTCGCGAGCCTTATTATGGCCGCTTCGATTCCCGGTAAGTTTCTCGAAGCCTACTTGGTCGAACACTGGGGACGTAAAGTGGTCATTGTTGGCTTTAGCGTATTGGGAGGGCTCTCCGCCCTGGCGTTTCCTTTCGTGCATGGATTCTCCGTGATCGTCTTATTAGGGATTAGTCTCGCGTTTTTCGGCATTTCGGTAGACCCAGCCATCAAAATATTTACTGCCGAGCAATATCCCACGACACTGCGTGGCAAAGGAGTCGCTTTTACCGAAGGAGTAGGCCGCCTTATTGGTGGGGCCTTAGCCCCTTATTTGATGGCGCTGATTCTAGCGGATGCCGGGCCATCCCAGAGCTTTGAGCTCATTGCGGTCATTGCTGGAATTGGAGCACTTGCCGTCGGCATCTTGGGAACAGAAACGCAAGGGCTTCCATTAGAAGAATA
>JAKADJ010000265.1 GCA_021820645.1 Bacillota bacterium | reverse complement strand
AGTTGGGGAGACCTGTACTGTAAAAGTTCTGCATGTCGACCCGGAGAACAAGAAAATTTCTTTATCGCTAAAAGAGGCGGTAGAGATGTTGGCCAACGGATACCAAGAGCCGATTCCTGACCAAGCCGAAGAGCCACTCACTCCCTTAGGCCAACATCTTACCGCTTATCACGCGGGTGATTGGAACGAAGACGACACCGAGTAAGCCTTTCAGGCCGAAAGGCGCGACGCCGAGCTGGTACGCTGAGCCATCCAACGGCCGACCTGAATGAGGACCGGCCAAGCCAGGAGAGCTTTGGCGATGTCCCACCCAACAAAGGGTACGACACCCTCCATTACGGCCCGCATCCAGGTGGCGGTGGTGGCTAAGACCAGCCCTGTCACCCCGCCTCCGTAGATGGCAATTAGCGCCACAACAAGGCCGAGCGCAATCCGAATCTTGCTGGCGCGCCGTCGAATGATCCACGCCATGAATAGGGCGGCCAACGGATAGGCCCATAAGTAGCCCCCAAAGGGACCCACCAAGACTGCGAAGCCGCGTTGTCCCTCAGCAAATACCGGTGCCCCCAGTACTCCTAACGCCAAATAGGCCGCCTGGCTCATAAAAGCCCACCGTGCAGGCAAGAGACCTCCGGCCAGAAATACTCCAAAGACCTGAAACGTGAAGGGAACCAGCGATAAGCCTGGAATGGTTACGGCTGTAATGGCACCAAGGGCCGTGACAGCCGTGATAAAGGCAGCCCGCACCGCCCAACGAAATGAATCCGGCATGCTCTTTCCTCCCTAGCGTCTTTTCGCGCCAAAAAAACCGGCGTCAATAGGATACTGGCAATTCGGGGTCCGCACAAGACTCCTGCCGTGACACCACCCACGCCCGAAGCAACGATTCTGGATTCTTCGCGAGGCCGTGTTCCCATCCTCCCTGAAAGCCCCGTCCGAGCCTTGACGGCTTGTACCAGCCGGTCAACACTCGCTGGAGGATCGATTGCGCCGCATCGTGCCTGCGCCCGCAATCGGGGCACGACCACAGGCGATGGGCCCGTGCGAGATCGGTCTTACGATACGTTCATCCCTTCCATGAAGTAATCTTGGACCGCATTGCGAGTAGCACACGGGCAACGAGAGAGCAAACCCCAACGGCCTTCACTCTTCCCTGTCATCCAAGAGCTTTTTCGCCGTATTTTATAATCTTTCCACTTGGGGTCACAATATCGGGTAAGAGAGAAGGGGTGTAGCATGTTAGGACTATGGACCGACTCCATTGTGGGGGCGGCACTAATATTGCTAACGGTCGGTTACGGGAGTCAACATTGGACACGATGGGGATTTGTGCCGGGTCGCGTTGTCGCCATGGGTAGCATGGTTATCGGCCTAGGAGTGATGGTCCCGCCTTTGGGTGTTGATGGTGGTTCGTTGTCTTTAGGGTTTTTGACCTTGGGCATCCTGGTCCTGGGGATTGGGCTCATTAAAGGCGAGGCCGCCTGGTGGCTCTGGTGGATGAGTTTGGCAACCGTGATGGCCCTAGTCCGCATTTTACTGCCGATGCATCCGTATCGAGCCCAATTAGTCGCCACCCTTGGTCCAGAATCCTTGGTGTTGGGCATTACCGGAGGGATTCTCACCCAAGACCCGGTGGCAGGCATCGTGGTAGCTACTGGTGCCGACGTCTTATCTTCGGTTTGGATCGCATTTTATCGTGGCGGCGCTTGGCAGCTGGGCTACCACGATGTGACCTCAGCGTTATTAGCGGCGGTGGGTGGTTATGCGATGGGTTGGATTGGCTACCAATGGCAACATTGGAGTGCCACCGCTTGACCACGTTTCCAATGCCTGGGATAATCCCAGAGGAAGAAAGAAGAGGTGGACGAAAGTGGCTTTGGTAGCTTTAGTGGGTCGGCCCAATGTTGGGAAATCCGCACTATTTAATCGTATGACCCAAAAACGGCGCGCTATTGTCGAAGATTATCCGGGAGTGACTCGGGATCGGCTCTACGAGGATACGGATTGGAACGGCATACCTTTTACGGTCATTGACACGGGTGGGATCTGGACTGAGGGGGAAGATAGCCTGTTGTCGATGACACGGCAGCAGACCCTGCTGGCTATTGAAGAGGCTGATGTGATTGTCTTAGTGGTCGACGGCAAACAAGGGGCGACGTCGTCAGACTGGACCGTGGTGGAGCTGCTTCGCCACACCAAAAAGCCTGTACTTGTGGCCGTCAATAAGGCTGAGAGTCCGAAGGACAGTGGAGTAGAATTTTATGAGTTGGGTCTTGGAGAACCGATTCCGGTCTCCGCTGTGCACGGCCAAGGGATAGGGGATCTGATGGATCAGATCGTAGATCGTTTGCCCACCGAAATCGACATGAGGCAAGAGATGGGAGATCATCCCATTCGGGTTGCTCTAGTGGGGCGGCCGAATGTTGGCAAATCGTCGCTAGTCAACCGGTTGCTCGGCTATGAGCGTACTTTGGTCACGCCGATCGCGGGGACTACGCGAGACGTCGTCGACGCCCTGTTGGTCCGGGACGACAAGGAGTTTGTGCTCTTGGATACAGCGGGTCTACGCCGCCCCAACAAAATCTCCGAGGAACTTGAAGAAAAAACGGTTCGGCATACCTTGCAGGCCATTCGCGAAGCAGACGTGGTCCTCATGATGCTAGCGGGAGACGAGCCGATGACGGCACAAGACCAACGGATTGCCGGGCAAATCGCCCAAAACAAAAAAGCCGTGGTGGTCCTCATTAATAAGGCCGATCTGGTTAAAGGTTCCACCACAAAAATTCAACAAACCACCCGGGAGCAACTAAAATTTTTGCCGTACGCCACCATCCAACCCATATCGGCGGTGACGGGGTGGCACGTGGACGCGATATGGCCTTTAGTGGAAACTGCTTATGCGTCGTTCACCACCCGGTTGGCTACTCACCCCCTTAATCGGCTGGTTCAAGAAGCCCAGCACTTAAATCCGGCACCAACGGACAAAGGCAAGGCGCTCAAAATCTACTACGTGACCCAAGTCACTACTCGGCCGCCTCACTTTGTATTTTTTGTGAATGACCCGTTACTGATGCATTTTAGTTACGAACGCTATTTAGAAAATCGGCTGCGAGAAAAATTCGGATTCCCGGGGAGCCCCATTCATCTAACTTTCCGCGCCCGCGTGAGACGAACGGATGAGCAATGACTCCATTGACGTCTCCATATTTGGGACCGGAAACTGGGGCTTGACGCTAGCTGACATCGCGTCCCGCTCTGGTTCCCGAGTGATGCTGTATTGCCGGCGTCCCGAAGTTTTAGAGTCCCTCCTGCGATCCCGGCGTCACCCGGAATTCCTTCCTGACTTATCCCTAAACTCGTCCGTTGCGGCTACGACCGATATCGAAACCGCCGCCCTGGCCTCCCGTTATTGGATCGTCGTGCCTCCCAGCCAACACCTCAGAGGACTTGCCACAAAATTGGCGCCGTGGGTGCGTCCCGACGTACATATCTTATCGGCCACCAAGGGTTTGGAAGCGCATACCCATTACACCATGGCACAGGTGCTGGAAACCGAATGGTTGCATCAGGGAACGCAACCACTACCTGAAATTGGGGTCTTAAGTGGCCCTAATTTGGCCTACGAGCTCAGCCATAGGCTACCTGGGGCTACCGCTGTGTCTTGTGCACGCCCCACCTTCGATGCCTGGGCCGAACGCATCGGGCGCGCCAATCTTCGTCTCTATTACCAACCGGACCGTATGGGAACCGAATTGGGTGGGGCCTTGAAAAATGTGTTGGCGATCGCAGTCGGTATTGCCCAACAAACTGGCCTAGGAGAAAGCGCCAAGGCGGCTCTCATTACGCGAGGACTGCATGAGATGGGACGTTTGGCGGTACAAATGGGCGCTAACCTGACGACGTTAGCAGGTTTGTCGGGCCTCGGAGATATGGTCGCGACGGCTTCTTCACCCCATTCCCGTAACCTATGGTGTGGCCGCGAACTCGGACGCGGGAGATCGTTAGATAGCATCGTGTCCGGCACCAAAATGGTGGTGGAAGGCGTACCGACGACGTACGTGGCGCAAGACCTGGGACGGCAGTTTGGTTTACCCATGCCTATCACCGATGCGGTTGCCAACGTCTTTTCTGGGGTCACGATTAGTGATGCCCTGGCCCAATTAATGGCCCGTGCCTTCGTAGAGGAATCCGATCGATAGACAAATTAATTTTCCAGACACTGGCATTATGTGCAGGTTTCGCTCATATCCTGCTACTGTCATTCATAGGGTGATCCCGGGACAAGGCGAGGACCGGCGCCAACCCATTTGGCAGAGAAAAGGGGAGGGAACCACAAGAAT
>JAKADJ010000264.1 GCA_021820645.1 Bacillota bacterium | reverse complement strand
TTCGTCGGCAAACACAACCAAATCCGGCAGCGCATGCAGATAGGCATAAAACGCTGCGCCCAAACCCTCTTGAAATTTATGAGTCCGGCGTCCAATGGCAGTATCAGGTCGCGTGAGTGATTGCACCGTGAAGACATACATCTTGATTTGATCGGGATCGTCCATAGCCGTTCGGATAGCCGGTGACGAAAAGTTCTCGGAGGTCACCACTATGGGGCGCAATCCCATCCTTGGCAGTAAGCTTTTAGGATGACCAGGTGTGAAATTGGCGACTGTCTTGGACAGAATGGTTTTGCCTGGCGTGATTACAGCAAAATTTCGCATGCCCCTTTCCTCGACGAGATATTCAACAGCCCCAGCAAGTACGTAGGTTTTCCCGACCCCAGTGGCCGATACGACTACGGCCTCAAAGGGAGGAGTCAGCCCTTGGCCGTCATAATGGTCGGATAGCGCTAGGGCGAGCGATTCAATGGCCTCCCGATTCGGCCGACGCAAGTTCATCTCAGCCTCAACACGATCGAGTATGTCTTGGTCGACTACGGCACGGCGATCTTCATTCTGCGATAGTGACATTCGAGGTTACCTCCTTCCCTTCCGGGAAGTCCCATAGAGTAAGAGTAGCCCGGTAATTGGCAAGTATTGAAGCTGGAATCTTTCGAAGTGTGGATCCACGCCTAAGGTTCCTAAGAACGTCGCGGGCTTCGGGCTCTACTGCCGTCCCACATACCTGAAGATTTTCACCATCGTGAAGTGCTGACACCAGAAGCCGGACAGCCCCAACCGTAATGATTCCATCAATCACCGCGAGGCGTGTGCGACCCTTTAGACCACAGAATGGAGGATCCGGGTGGTAGTCATATCCTAACTGAGCCGCTGTGGCCTCAGCCAAGGCGCCGTTGATGGCCCAGTTGGCTAGAACCACAATGCCGGCTTCGACAAAGAACATCGATAGCCCCACTTCCATTACCCGAAATCCTCCACCCCCTCTCCACCCAACAACGTCGGAAACACCTATTTTGTCATGTCCACTAGCAACATTGGATAACCGGGGGATGATAAAGGTGCGCACCGTGTCCAGCTCGCGCTCGATGGCAATCCAGCGGCGCCCCAGCTTGTGTGCAACAGCAGCCGTAGTTCCCGAACCCGCAAATGGATCAAGGACAATGTTTCCCGGGTCCGTCGCAATCGTGATAATTCGGGCCATTAGGCGTTCAGGCTTAGGTGTTACAAAGGAGTCACGGCCGCCCGTCAAGGCTCGGCTTTCCGCGCGAGACTCCTGATTATCACCGGTTTCTTCACGAGACCACCATGTCCATGGTATAAGAGTGTGGTCTTCCTCATCCCAAAACCGCTTTAAGCGTGGAACCCCCAGCCCGTCAGCACCAAAATAAATACGTCCGTCCAATAACAACGCTTCGACTTTAGGGCGTTCCATGGACCAGCATCGGCCCTTCGGAGGCCAATGCTCTCTCCCAGTAGGAGCTGTAACTGGATAGGTCAGATTGGGGCGAATGTTGGGAGCATGAAGAGGCACCGATAACCAATCTCCTCTGGGGTCATTATCGGGGTTGGTATATAGCCGGCGAGTCCGCTCATCGGCTTCTAGGCGGTTCCACCGCAGGCTGGATTTGTCCTTGGCATATACCAAAATGGTGTCGTGGGCACTGGAAATGAAATTGGCGTCATTACGGCGACTGTGGGCTTTTTGCCATACAATAGAGCTGATGAAATTCTCCCGCCCATAAATCTCGTCCATCATCACACGACAGTAACCAACTTCCGCATCATCAAGGTGGACCCAGACAGATCCATCTGGGGCTAACAAGTCTCTAATTTGGAGAAGACGATCGCGCATCATGGTGAGCCATACCGAATGTTCAAGGGCATCATCGTAATGCAAAAAACTTTGCTGGGTATTAAATGGCGGATCGAGATAGGCGAGCCGAACTCGTCCCAAGTATTCGGGGGCAAACTCCGGGAGAGACACCAGTGCCGTTAAGGCGTTCAGAGCGTCCCCGTGGATCAAAAGATTATCTCCTGCTCGCTCGGCGGCCAGCCGCGTGTCGCCTACCGTTTCGACATCACGCAATAAGCGTACTTCCGCGACACGGTAGTCACTGGGCGAAACCCATTCGTAAGATCCATCGTCGTGAGCTAGGAGCCGCAAGTCTTTATTGGTCCAATTCAATTCGAGTCTGCCTTTATATGATTCAGCCATGCCATCCTCCTGCCGCTGGGTCTTGGAATTTATCTTCGATTTTGTGGTTCTCAGTTCCTTCATAAACCCCTGCGCCATATCCCATCGGTCTTTTACATTTTTGGTTGGCCTACCGGGGATGTGTTTTGTAAACGAACATCAGCGAGTTAGAATCCTTCTATCTGTTGACGTGCCAACAACTCGCCACCACGATACAACCGCCACTCCGTCTTATCTTCAGGATCTCCCCATTCACTTGCCCATTGTTCGAGGCGCGTGGCGAGAGCCGTACACTCCGCTTCCATTCCTGGTCCCATCGGAGGCATCACTTGAGCCCGCTTCTTGCTGTCGGCCCCTTCCCACACGATTCGCAGTTGCATAACGATCCCCCCATCCCCACAGCCCATCTCTGGACCTATTGTATCGGATGGGCTATAGGGTTCCAACGGTATGAAGCCAATTGGCAATGAAATCCACATATTATGCGGAATCTCGCGGGACGCAGTTTCGCGGGTGGAGACAAGCCTGCCATCAAGGTGGCTGGGGTTGCACGGCACCCTACCGTCCCACAAGCGGCCAGGCGAATGGTGTAAGGGCCGAGCCGGCCATTGCGAGCAAAAGTGCTACACCGGCAAGATTGCGCCACCCTATCCGGGCGCCCGATGTGAAACCTATCCCCGCGTGCCGTTTCCGCACCAGCGTGATACTAGCCCCAACGACAGCAAAGATTAGGAGTGTGACCATACTGTCTCGTTCGATCGTGTAAACACTATTGACCCAGGTCCACATTACACACGCCCCTCCCCTTTTCGTTCGCGCCGGCCCTAACGGGGCGGGTTGGCGCGCGGATCTTCCATCCGTTGCATGAATACGGCAAGACACCCGTTGCACACATAGTCGATGGGCATCAACGCGTGATCCGTCCCGAGATAGCGGTACGGGAATTCGGTGTCGCAGAGCGTGCAGGTGTGGTGCGCAACCCGCAGGAGACCCCCGTTAGGTTCGTAGTCTGCGAGGACCTTGTGCATGGGTTGGGACATCGGAAGGCACCTCCTTCGAAGAACATGTCGAGATGGCAAAGTGCAGGTGTTGAGGCCAAAAGATTGTGGCGAGTGCGATACGATAGCCCTCAACACGCATTGTGATTAATACTACCACCAGAAACGCAGGGGACCTGCATTCTAGGGAAGAGTAGATCCTGCGACCCTCAAAAAAACATCCCCAGGGTCATCCGCACCATCAAACCAGCGGCGATCCAGAGCCCCAGCGTACCCAGCAGCCAAGGCCCGCCGGCATCACGCGCGTAGCCGACCAGGACCATCAGGAACGCGGGCCACGCCACCCAAAGGGCAATACGCTGCGCCTTGCGATAAAGTTCTGCGGGCGATAAGGATTTCATGGATAAGTCCTCGCTTTCGTTTGAGAGGATGAGAAAGCTGAGTCACGCTGGGTTCGGCGCACAGAAACAAACCGTAGCCAGCATATCGAAGCCGCTACGGCTCTCCTTAATGGATACAACCGTTCCCAGCGCTTCCCTGTAGGCAAGGCGATGGCGGTGTCCTATACTGCATCCAGCACGATAGAAACACGCATACGCGTAAAGGACGGAATACTCATGGCTACGGTGCAAATCAACACAAAAAAACTCCACGCCATCATGGCTGAACGGCACTGGAGCGAGCAGGATTTGGCACGCGAAATGGGTCTCGCGTACTCGTTCGTCAATCGCTTGGTTAATGGGCGTCGCAGTGCCGGGACTAAAACGCTGGCGGGCCTGCGTTTAGCCGGTATTGCGTGGGATGAGGTGTTGGATGTGGTGATGGATCAATAGGGACCCCTGACGGTCGTCAAAACGAAAGTCCCACCCTGGTGCGCTTCGCGAAGCGAGAGGCGTGGTGGGCTCTGTTACCTATGAGCATATCATTCGCGTGGCTGGCGTGATCATTGTGGCGCGCCATAAATGCCCCTTTCTTCCGCGAGGATGTCATCGCGGAGCATCGGGTGCAATAAGTGAGGCTCCACCAAATCTACGGGTCGCAACCACACATCTTCTAATGCCTGCTTCAGATGGATCCAGTCTAAAAGGGTCGCGACGGGCGAATCGGGTCGCAACGTGCACAACACATCGCTATCGCTATCGGGTCCAAAGTCGTC
>JAKADJ010000263.1 GCA_021820645.1 Bacillota bacterium | reverse complement strand
CATTCATCAATCAGAACTGGTTTGGGGCACAAGGCCAAGGGCCATATAGCCATGGTTATAAGACTATAGGCCATGGCCTGTGGTGCAGGATGAAAGACTGTAGGAGGAGGGCTATGGGTATGGGACGAATAGGAGTGGGCCAAACCAAAAGGGATCGGCCATGGGCCTGTGGCTATAGGGGTAGGAGACTGTGGGACATGCGGCAAGGGCTATGGGCCCGTGGTTATGGGGCTGTGACTGTGGGTATGGGGCTATGGCTATGGGGCTGTGGCTATGGGGAATTGTCAGACAACTTGCCGGAAAAATGGGGCTCGCGATCTTTTGCGCCTCCCTCCCTCTAGCACACCCCAAACAGCACCCTCCAGAGGGTGGTTAACGGGTCACACGGCCACGCTACGCCCATTTACGCAAGGGGTTGGTATGAATAGACCTCCTGATTGCGTAACGGGCATCCTAGCGCCTCTGAGCGAGCCCGCGTACCCATGCGCCACGTCAACCGGAAGACCCGATGTATCGGGGATTAGGATACCGGATACAAAACCCATCCAAATAACCGGCATACCAAGAAGCTCTGGCCCCGGATGGCCGGTAGTAAGAAGCTCGGTAGCCTCTCGGAGACCGGGACATGGTGGTAGTAAGAAGCCGGTGGATGGGGTATGGGGATCCCGCCGAATAGATGGCCAGGAAGGGCCAAAGGTCGAACATATGGTATAGTTTATATCAACCACCAGATCGGACATCAATCCGACCTAAAAAGATGGCCTCGTCTTCTCGTTTTCACGCTTTTTTATGTAATTCCCCATACCTTTTTCAATAATTAGGATATAATGGTCCAAAAAACCCTTCTCCATTCTCAACATGTTATCATGGTTTTGACAAATTTTCCTCTAACCCAAGCTCTACGGTTACAAACCGTCCGTTTTTCCCGCTGGATTCTCAATTGGATACGCAGATCTTTTTTATTAAAACCCCTTGCACCATAGTCACATACCTGATACAATGGTTACAGTACCAATACACCTATACGGGAGGCAGCACACCATGAAACCATTACCAAGCCAGCACCGGCCCAGCGCCAAGCCCATGCTAGAATCCGTGAACTATTTCCGTGTCCAGGACTTCGGGAACCACACCAGCCTTGGCGTTGGCATCACGACCAACGGCCAAGACGTGGTTGATTTTATCGACCGAGAGGGCCGCATCACCCGATCCACATATAACGATGCGGGAAGCGCCATGGCGGACTACACCTGCCGCCGTCTCCAGGGACTCGCCGATGAAGCCGATGAAAGCGGGTGGGAACTATGACCACTACCTACGCAAAGATCGAAGAGCATGCCATCATGGCTGTGGGCCATGGGCTATGGGGGATACGGTGTATGTTGGATCGTACCCCGGAACTATTTAATCCTATGCCCGATCCCGCGTGGACGGGGATCGCCATTCAAGGGGATCGAGAGGGCGTCATCGCACTCTGGGCGACCAAGGACCCGGATCCCGTCGATCTCGATGCAGAGTACGACCTCATCATCGCCCTCGATGAGGAGTGCTCGGTGTGCGATGAGTATGTGTATGAGGCCACGCATTTTTGTGTTGAGTGTGGAAAACTCACGTGCGAACTACACGTGGGCCAGTGCTGCTGAAGGGTTGTGGGGATCCCGCCGACCCTTTTCCCGGCGGGATCCCCCCAAACTAAAGGAGGATGCCTCATGAGCCAGTACGCGGCCTATCTCCGCGTGTCCACCCCGGATCAAGCCGGGGAAGATGCCTACGGGCTCGACGCCCAACGCGCGGCCATCACTGCCTGGGCCGCCCAACACGGCCATACCCTCGCCCCCACCTGGTACACGGACGCCGGGATCTCCGGTTCCACCTTAGAACGGCCGGGGCTCCAAGCCTTGCTCAAGGATGCCCTGGTCGCGGATTGGGATGGGGTGATCGTGGCCAAGTTAGATCGCGTGGCCCGCGACCTCATGCTCCAGCTCTGGATTGAAAAGGAACTCTTGAAAGCCGCATGCCCCTTGATATCCGTGGCCGAACCGATGGCAGCGGAGGATCCCGCCGGGAAGCTCATGCGCCAGATCATTGGGGCCTTCGCCGAATTCGAGAAGGCCCGCATCACCGAGCGCATGGCGGGAGGTCGCCTAGCTAAAGCCAAGGCTGGGGGGTATGCCGGGGGTGGGGTACCGTATGGCTATATCGGGATCCGGGGATCGAAGCGGCTCCAAGTGGATCCCGCCCAAGCGGAGGCCGTCCGCGCCCTCTTCGCCCTCCGGGATGCCCATCCCCGATGGTCCTTGCGGAAACTGGCTCACGCCCTGGCCGAGGCGGGGTACCCCACGGCCCAAGGCAAGGCGTGGCAACCGATGACCATTGCCCGCATCCTCGATCGCGAGCCCTTTTACCGCGGGCAATACACCTACAGCCAGGTCGAGGTCGAGGGGCAGCATCCGGCCATTCTGTAAATGCACCAAGGCTGGAACCCGCATGGGGCTTAGGTTTGGGAGAGGCCCACGGTGACAAAATCCTAAGCCCCGTTCCCTCCGAAAAAAGGAGGATCCCCCGGAACAGTTTCCGTATTAATACCAAAGGCGTGGTTTTGGTCGATGGGGATCCTTTCTCTTTTGCTTGGTAGACGTGTACGGAGGAATAGGGTATTTGGGGATCCCGCCGGAATTTTTTTGAAGCCAGGATCCCCTCATCCCCATAAGGCTTATCGAAAGGAGTTGTACCGAGGGAGGTAGTCGAGTTTCCATGCATAGCGAAAGCATTCCAGCATGCCCACCATTACCAGAGATATGCCCACCGTACATATCTGGTGTGGGAAATTCACGAAAAAGGCTATGCGGCCCCATTGCGACGTAGCATCTTGCGGCGTATGCTCCTAGACCTTGGGAGCCAACGGCATGGTTTTCTGGTGGATAGCAAAAACCCTATGCTTATCACGTGGCCCATAGGGATACTAATGCTGCGTCAACGAGCTTTATCCGATTAGGGGATCCCGCCAGAAATTTTTTTGGGCAGGTTATTCCAAACCCTTGAAACCTTGTCCGTTATCTGATACACTGGTTACAGATTAAAAAACCAAGGAGGAATCGATGATGCCTGAAATTCTCCAGTTTCACATCACACCTACCCCCGCTCCAAAAAGCAAGATCGGCGTCCAGGTCCAAAAACAACCAAAACCAAAGGAGACATCACCCATGACAGAAGCCGAACGCATTGCCGAAATTTTCAATAATGATGGATCATGCTTTGAACTGCCCGATGATACTAACCTTTATGTCACCTGTGAATCTGTGGCCATAGATCAAGAGGAGTCCGGAGGAGGAGTATGTCGTTACCTTTTCCGAGATCGCTCTGCTATCGTGGTAGGGGAAGACGGGTGGGCTATCGAAGGGAGCGTGCCATTTAACTGGCAAGGGGTGATCGGAATGGTCAGGATCCCGCCAAAGTTTTAGCCCGGCGGGATCCCCCAAAAAAACTAAAGGAGGCATTAGCCGTGAAGATCCCTGCGAATTTCCGCGATCGCCTATTTACCCGGATCCCGGGTGAATGCTATGCTACAAACCAAAAGCAAGAGGCCATTGCAACAGATGGTTCCCTTCGCATTGGGTATATTGGAGGCCGGGCCGCAATTTGGAGTGCGGAAAAGCCCCAATTGGATCCCGGTGACCCGTATTATGTGGCCCCTGCGTCATATGACTTTTGGGTAGCCAATGATGGCTATTTCCTTAAGGCCGCGAATCGATGGATCTGTAAGCCCGCAGAGAATCCCTTGTTTACCCTCCCACCGGAATACACGGCGATGCAAAATGCTACACGCCTGGCTACTGCCCTGGGTGGGATGCCAGAAGATCCGGTAGATCCCGCCGATGTAATTGATCCCTGGGAAATGGTGTAGGAATGCTAGGGGATCCCGCCCAATTTTTAACCCGGCGGGATCCCCCCAAAACAAGGAGGAATCACCGATGAAAACAATGGTTGCTCAGGAAAAGTATATCCAACTAGGCTCAGATCTTTATTTTGCAGGGTATACCGATGAGGGGTTGCGGATGACCTCAATGGAGTACGCATCCCGGTTTGAGAGTGCCCAAATAGCAGCGGACTACGCCGAGTTTATCGCCCGGCACTTTGATGCACAGGGGGATTGGCTCCATGAGGGTAAGCGGATCCCGGGTTGTCCGTGTTGGTGGTGTGTATGATCTTCGGATCCCGCTGAGCATTTTTGGAACCGACTCCCACACTCTAAGATCCCGCCGAAAATTACAAATCGGCGGGATCTTTTTATTCCAAACCCTTGCAACTACCGATACTACTTGATACAATAGGTACAGAGGTAAAAACCAACGGAGG
>JAKADJ010000262.1 GCA_021820645.1 Bacillota bacterium | reverse complement strand
GAGGTCGGCCCCTTGAGCAAAACTGGTCGAAATTAACGCACTGCTTTTGATGACGGCGGGCATACTATTGCCGCACGGCATGAAAAGGAGGCGATTTGCTTGCAGAAAACTGTTGTCGGAGCATTTAAGGACCATCATAGTGCGGAGGCCGTAGTCGGTGAATTAAAACACCGCGGGGTGCCAGAAAAGGACATCTCGTTGGTCGCACGTCACGATGGTCAGACCGAAGGGGGCCACCCTAACGGTAGTGGCATGCATAACCTGTCTTCGGGCATCGGTTGGGGCGGCACCGTGGGAGGCGTGGCAGGCCTCTTGGCGGGAGTCGGTGCCTTGGCGATTCCGGGCATCGGACCAATTGTAGCAGCAGGCCCACTGGCCGCAACCTTAACCGGTGCCGTAGCCGGAGGCGTCGCCGGCGGGCTCATGGATTATGGGATTCCCAAGAACCAAAGCGAGCAGTATGAACGACGTCTCAAAGAGGGCGACGTGTTGCTGATGGTGCGATCCGACGCACCCGAAGTGGATAAGGCCAAAACCTTATTCGAGCAGCACGGCGCATCGGACATCCATGTCCATTAGAAAAAAAGATTAGCGGGCTAGGCGGCGGGGCGATGGCCCCGCTTGCTCGCCCTCCCTGGAAGGAGAGCCATCCATCCATGCCGGTTTCGAATCGAGCTCGTAGCCTACCGCCGTACATCTTTGCAAAAATCCATGCGGACATCCGGTTACTGGAACAACAGGGCCACCAAGTAATTGATCTCGGGATCTCGGATCCGGATCGGCCACCACGACAGGACATTCAAGATGCCCTCTGTGACCACGTACGGCACCCCGACAGCCATCGTTATCCGACTTATCGCGGAGTCGCTCCGCTGCGCCAAGCGATTGCGGACTGGTACCAGCGCCGATTTGGAGTCCACGTCGACCCGGACTCCGAAGTGCTGGTCACGGTCGGCTCCAAAGAAGCTCTCATACATATCGCTTTAGCCACGGTTAACCCCGGACAAGCCATATTAGTGCCCGACCCCGGCTATCCGTCTTACCAGATGCCAACCGCACTATTTGGCTTCGAATCCATCCCCATGCCGCTCTTATCGACCAATCAATTTCTCCCAGACTTGGACCGGCTTACTCCAGACGAGTTGCGGCGGACTCAATTGGGGTTTTTCAACTATCCGAACAATCCCACCGGAGCCACTGCGCCCCACGAGTTTTGGGATCAGGTGGTAGCCCTCGCGCATCGACATCAGTGGACCGTGGTGTCGGATCTGGCTTACGTGGACATTGTGTACGACGGTAGAGCGCACTCCATCTTCGAGCATCCCGGAGCCAAAGAGGTTGCCCTGGAGACCCTCACCTTTTCCAAAAGCTATAGTATGCAAGGCTTTCGCTTGGCGGCCGTGGTGGGCAACCCCGAATTATTAGAAGCGGTTTATCGTGTCGAAAGTCAAATAAACGCTGGCGTCTATTTGCCCATCCAATATGCCGGCGTGACCGCGCTCCAAGAAGACATCCGCCCCGAGATGTTAGAAAGCTACCGCATTCGTCGTGATTTAGTCGTGACCACTCTGCAACAAAAGGGATTTGACATCAATCCTCCTCCCGCAACACTCTATGTGTGGTTGGCCGTGAAGCCACCCACCACCGGCGAGGTCTTTGCCCAAGAGCTCTTGCACCGGCACGGCGTGGCCGTAGCGCCGGGCATCGCCTTCGGCTCGGTCGGCCATAATTTTATTCGCATTTCCTTAACCCAACCCTATGACGTCTTGGTACAGGCGCTAGAAAAATGGCCGCCTCTAAAGGAATAACACCTAACATTGCTGGCATCCTCGGAGAAACATCTCGTCGCCAACCCTGACGTGTCACCCTCAGCCGAGTTCTTACGTATAGTGACCATGGTTAGACACGGCAGACGGAAGAGGAGTGGGTCTCTCGATGAGGCATCGCGTCGTAGTCGCGGGCGGTGACGCCCGGGATGTTTGGTTATGTCGCTTTCTTATGGACCAACAGTTTGACGTGCTAGGTTGGGGATTGGCATCAACTGAGATCGAAAAGTTTTCCGCCATCGCATCCCCACCCGATATACTAATCGGGCCCATGACTGGGATTGGCCCCCATGGCGCCATGGAGACACGCGAGGGCATCGTGTACCTCGAGTCGTATTTGCTCGAACGCATGCCGCCGGGTAGTCTTCTCGGCGCCGGTCTTATAGCGCCCGACGTGAAAGATTGGGCACGGCGGCTGGATATAGCCACCGTCGAGTATCGGATGCAACCCACCTTTATGTGGCTTAATGCGGTGCCCACTGCCGAAGGAGCCATCAAGGCCGCCCTGGGTCGCTCCGGATTCACGATTTACCATCGACCCCTCGCCATATTGGGATTTGGACGCGTCGGCTCGGTTTTGGCGCTCCGTCTCCAAAGCTACGGGGCCGACGTTGAAATCTTCGAACGCTCCGCCGAAAAACGTGCCATGGCATCAGCCTATGGGTTCGGTGTGCACCCTTTAGATCCCGAATGGTGCCCACCGGTTGATGGAATTTTTAACACGATACCCGCTCCCATCATGGGTCCCCGGTGGTTTGATGTGTCGGAGGCGGCTTGGGTTATCGACTTGGCATCAAAACCCGGGGGACTCGCATTTTCACTCCGCGACAATCCGGACTGGGTGGGGCGCTATGAATCTATCCTAGGAATCCCCGGCCAATTAGCTCCGCGTCGTGCGGCTGAAATTATCTGGGAAACGTTGAGTGAAGCGCTCTTAGAACACCATTTGGTTCCCAAAATTTAGCGAAGAGGAGGACATCATCATGACCAGCCTGCCCTTACAAGGCGTCCGCATCGGGTTTGCCATGGCGGCCAGTCATTGCAATTTGCATCGGGCGGTGGCTGCCCTCAAGGAACTAGTCGCCGCGGGAGCGACGGTGACACCCGTTTTATCACAAAGCATCCTGCACGTGGAGACCCGCTTTGGAACTCCACAGCATTGGCGTCACGAAATAGAAGGGGCCACCGACCAACCCATCCTGACTGCAATTCCTGAGGTTGAACCGAGTGGTCCCAAGCATTGGTTTGATGTCGTTACCGTGGTACCATGTACCGGAAACACCTTGGCCAAAATCGCCGGCGCCATCAATGACTCGGCGGTTACCATGGTGGTCAAGGCCCAACTAAGACAAGGGAATCCCGTACTACTGGGGATTACCTCGAATGACTTACTAGGGATGAATGCGATGAACCTCGGAAAGCTTTTGAGCGCCCGGAGTATCTACTTCATCCCGTTCGGCCAAGATGACCCGATCAACAAGCCGCGTTCCTTAGATGCGCATTTGGAGGAGATCGTTCCAAGCGTCCAGGCGGCATTGCAACACCAGCAGATGCAACCCATCTTAATGCCTTGGGTGGGATCCGATACCAGTCACTAGGAGTGAAATGCCTTGAGAGGGATTCGCGTCGCAATCGTAGGAGCCACCGGTTTGGTGGGTCAAAAAATTCTTCAAGTCTTACAAGAACGTCAGTTGCCCGTGACCACACTGGTACCACTGGCCACGGAGCACCTCGGGCGGACGATCGAGTGGCAACAGCGACGGGTGCCCGTCGAACCGCTCGAGGCAATGGACTGGAACCGGGTGGATGTCGCGTTCTTTGCCGCCTCGGCCGATGCCAGTGCCAAGCACGCACCCGTTGCCAGTGCACTCGGCGTTACGGTCGTCGACAAATCTAGTTATTTTCGGATGAACCCAGAAGTCCCGTTGGTGGTGCCCGAAGTCAATGCCGATCAAATTGGTCAAGCTCACCTAATTGCAAGTCCCAACTGCTCCACGATCCAAATGGTGGTAGCACTGGATCCGATCCGACGGCGCTATGGCATTCGCCGTATCCTGGTGGCCACGTATCAAGCGGTATCAGGAACGGGCCGGGACGCGATGACGGTGCTCGAAAACGAAACCCAGAGGCAAGCCCACCCGGAACCGGTGGGGGAGGTCTATCCGGCACCGATTGGCTTTAACGTGCTTCCCTACTGTGACCAATTTGGGGATCTGGGCTATACCGGAGAGGAGTGGAAACTCACCCGGGAGACCCAAAAGATCTTCAGCACGCCGGTCCCGGTCACCGCCACGGCGGTCCGTGTCCCGGTTTTTGTCGGCCACTCTGAAGCGGTCTACGTCGAAACCGAGTCCTTGTTTGGTAGCGTTGATGAGGTGCGAACCCTATTGTCGAATTCACCGGGGATCCGGGTGGTGGACGATCCCGCCCACGGGATTGTACCAACCCCGTTACAGGCCGAGGGCCAGGACCAGGTATTGGTCGGCCGCATCCGCCGCGATCCGTTTGAGCCGAACGGGATTCACCTATT
>JAKADJ010000261.1 GCA_021820645.1 Bacillota bacterium | reverse complement strand
GTTTGCCGACCTTTGTTAATGCGGTATTCTTTGCCGTTCTCGCCCACAAAGCGCAACGTCCCCTCTATTGCTTGGGAGAGATTCACCTGGCCATCCAGTATATTGGCCCAGGTAGGGCTCAACGCATCTTCAAAGTCCGCCATATAGACACGAGCTCCTGAGTTTAATGCATTGATCACCATTTTGGCATCCGTGGGGCCCGTGATTTCAACCCGTCGATCCAATAAGTCGTCAGGTGTTGGAGAAATCGTCCACGACGCTTCACGGATTTTGGCCGTCTCCGAAAGAAAATCCTTGATTATCTCTGGATCCGATTGTCTTTCGGTTCTTTTAGCCAAAAGCCTTTGGCGCGACGGTTCTATGCGTCGATGCAAACTCGCCAAAAACTCGAGCGTAGAGGGAGTCAGCACTTCTTGACGATTTGACTCCATGTTTCCTAATACCTCAACGGTCATTTCGGGTTCTCCTTTCTCCACTGGGTAGCTCCTGAATGTTTCGCCCTGCATAGCGTTATAATATTCAGCATTCCGTTCAGAACCCAACCCTTTGAGGCTGAACGGCCTCAATATCGCTTTCAAACAACACCTCATCGGGACCAATGGTATAATTTCTAAATCCGGACGGTGAATTGACGATCTGCCGATTCCGTAGCACACCCGCCATGTCGATGCTGAATCACCCCTCGCATAATATCGAAGAAGGATGTGGGGACCACGCGCATGGTTCGCATCCCATTTTCTGTCCAAATAGTCCGCGGGCCCCTTGTCACCGAGGGCTTTTTCTTCCTCTCCGCATCCCTTAAGATGGATGCAATGGACGGAATATGAAAGGTGGAGGGACTGTTGCATGAGTAAACCGGCGAAAGACCTGTCACAGGCCGCCCTGATTGTGGTGGACCTGCAAAATGATTTTTGTCCCGGTGGCGCATTAGCGGTTCCTGAGGGGGATCGCATTATTCCCGTAGTAGCGCACTGGGTGGATATTTTCCACGCCCAGGGCCGGCCCATTATCTTTACAAGAGATGCCCACCCCCCGCACCATGTGTCATTTCTGGAACGCCAGGGTCCATGGCCCCCGCATTGTGTCCAAGGCACCTGGGGTGCTGCTTTACATCCCGATCTAGTGGTTCCAAAAGATGCCTTCCGTATTGACAAAGGATTCTTATCCGATGTCGATGCCTATAGTGGCTTTGAGGGAAGGGTCGTGACCGCTGACGGGACCCGTAGCGACCAAACCCTAGCCGACCTCTTACATTCGCTGGGCGTTCACATCATTTATTTGGCAGGGCTGGCCACCGATTATTGCGTCAAAGCGACCGGGCTCGATGGCGTGCGCTTAGGCTTTGAGGTGGTCCTGATCACGGATGCCATGCGCGGAGTTAATGTGCACCCAGACGACAGCCAGCAGGCGATAGCCGAACTGCTCGCCCAGGGTGCCCAGGTTGTTAAAGTCATGGGAGGATAATCATGGCACACGGGATCGCCCTTTTGGTAATCGACATGCAAGAAAGTATGGCCCGATCCCAAGAACCGGGGGATCCACGGATACGTCTTTTGTCGACGATTCGGGTATTAGTCCGACAGGCCCAATTTCATAGTATCCCGGTTGGCTACATTTGGACTCCGCCATTGGAGAACAGTCATGATGTTCAGGTGCCGAATGTGGATCGCCCCGCCAAGCCGCTCCCGAACTCCGTGGAAGACGGCCTCTTAGAAGAATTTTTGGTTCTCCCCAAAGACTTCGTCGTGACCAAATCCGGATGGAGTGCCTTTAATTTTACGTCTCTCGGCTACCATTTAGCACGTTTAGGTATCCACACGATTATTGTCACCGGAATTGCCACCAATCTTTCGGTGGAAAGCACGGTGCGCGATGCCTTTGACCACCGGTTTCACATCCTGACCATTACCGATGCCATGCTCGGCACTTCCAAAGACGAACATTATTTTACCATCACCCGCACTTTCCCACGGTTGAGCCGAGTCATGAGTTCAACCCAACTGGTAAACTGGCTGGGAGCGGCACAAGGAGGCACCAACCCGCGTGGACACGGTCTATAAGCGCATCGCCCCTTGGTGGGCCGCAGCGATTTTTATCGCATTGTGGGGTCTGCCGGGGATCTATCGTCCCCTAGTCACCACCCTTCTCTTCGTATTGGGCGGTGTGGGTTATGGGCTCCATCGGCAGAGAGCCCCCGGATCTGACGCCACCGCGCCTTCATCCGAGCCCCTCGATGATTCCGCACAGACCACCTTTGATATCGGAAGCGCGGCCTTGCCCCATCTCCGACAAGGCCTCAACCGAGAAACCGCCCAACATATTGCCGATATCATCCAGACTACAGTAGGAGTAGAAGCCGTAGCCATCACCGACACCAATACCGTGCTCGGTTGGGCCGGCAAGCCCTGCCCCGGTCATGAACCCGGTAGCCCCTTGTCGATGACCACCCGCCAAGTCATGCGGGATCGCGTCACTCGAGTCTTACATACGGACGTCTTGCAAGGATCCTACGAAGATTGCCAGCTTGGCGTGGTGGTGATTACCCCCTTGGTTTCTCATGATCAACCAGTGGGTTCAGTAAAACTGTATGTCGCTGAGGAAAGTCTGCTCCCGCAGAGAACGAGTCGATTTGCCGAAGGGATGGCCCAACTGCTCTCTATCTTACTCGAAGTCGCCGAAGTCGACCGCCAACGTAGTTTAGCGTCGGCCGCACGGCTAGAGGCACTCCAGGCACAGATTCGCCCTCATTTTCTCTTTAACGTGTTGAATACCATCATCTCGTTCTCACGGACCGACCCGGACAAAGCGCGGGAACTCTTAATCCAATTGGCGTCGTTCTTTCGGCGCTCCTTATCACACCGGGGACCCACGATCCTTCTAAAAGATGAGATTGACTACGTGGAAACCTACCTCCGTCTAGAAAAAGCGCGCTTTGGGGATAAGCTCCGCTATCGGATCCGCATTCAACCCCAAGCCCTCAATATTCCGGTCCCGATTTTGATGATCCAACCTCTGGTGGAGAATGCCGTGTTGCACGGCATTGCG
Organism: Bacillota bacterium; assembly: GCA_021820645.1. The sequence continues at coordinate 1,312 of JAKADJ010000261.1, read as the reverse complement.
GATAAAGAAGACCCTGGAATGGTGAGTGTCACGGTGCGCTATCGCGAAACCGATATTCTTATCTATATTTCCGATAACGGGATCGGAATCCCAAAATCTAAGCAGTACGAAATATTTGAAATGGGCTTCGGTGAAGGTACCGGTGTGGGTCTGAGTAATGTTGCTGAACGCTTAGTGGGCATTTACGGCAACAAATACCATCTGCGCTTGCGTTCCCAAGTCGGACGCGGCACCACCATTCGCTTGGTGATCCCGATTGCTATCCTTCATTAAGTCTTAGACGCTAGTCGTGAAGGCTTGATCCGGTGTATGCTAAGGATACACTGATACCATTCGAAACGTCTCATTATCGCGGACATAGGAGGACACCCAGCATGTTGAATGCCCTCATTATCGAAGATGAGTATCCTGCCCGACAAGAACTCCGCTTTTTGTTAGAGCCCCACCAGCAGTCCTTGCAGGTGGTCGGAGAAGCGGCTACCGCAAAGGAAGCTTTGATGCTCATTGAGGCGATGGATTATGATGTCATCTTCCTGGACATTCAGATGCCCGGGCTTAACGGGATTGAATTGGCGCGTCAGCTTAAGGACACCAACCCGAACTTACGTGTGGTCTTCGTGTCGGCGCACGAAAACTATGCCGTGGAAGCCTTCGCAATTCAAGTCGTCGACTATTTATTAAAGCCTGTCGGGAGCGATCGCATGGCCGAAACCATGCGACGATTGTTAGGAACCGACGAGAACCCCGAAAAAAACAAAGAGAACATCGAAGCGTGGTCGTGGGTCCCGTGTGAAGTGAACGGCCACACCATTCCGATTGCGGTGCCCGACATTGTCTATGCGACAGCCGAGCGCGACGTGATATACGTCTGTACCGCACACGATCGATTCCCCACGCGGTTTACCCTTCAAGAGCTTCAAGAGCGCCTCCCTGCCCAAACCTTTCTCCGAACCCACCGCAGTTTTATCGCCAATCTCAACCATGTGAAAGAAATTATGCCCTATTTTAATGGCACCTATCTGCTCAAGATGAAGGATAAGGTCCAAAGTGAGGTCGTGGTGAGCCGCACCAACGTCCGACGGGTCAAAGAGCTATTTAATATTATGTGAGCGCCGTCGGGTCGTCGTGCCAACTGTCGGTCCCATTCGCCCAATGCTCCTGCTTCCAAATCGGTACCCGCGCCTTAATTCGATCAATTCCCTCGCGTGCCGCTCGAAATGCCTCCGGGCGGTGCCCACTGGCTACGGCAACCAAGACACTCGCGGTGCCCACCGGCAAGTCGCCGACGCGGTGTATCAAGACAACATGGCGG
>JAKADJ010000260.1 GCA_021820645.1 Bacillota bacterium | reverse complement strand
AATTGACCTGGTTCATCGAGTCGTCTAACGAGCCGGGCAACCCATCAAACTCACCCCCATTGAATATGACCTCTTACGGGTCTTGACCCTCAATGCCGGACGCGTGATGACCCACCGACAGTTGCTACACCAGGTTTGGGGTGAGGAAAGTTATGAGACCGAGAGTCACTACTTGCGCATCTATGTGGGGCATCTCAGAAAGAAAATCGAAGACGATCCCACGCGCCCCCGCCTCATCATCACCGAACCCGGCGTCGGTTATCGGTTGCTAGCCCCAGATAGCCTCGACCAATAACTAAAAACCGGCCTCAAGCATGTTTTCCCTTATGCTCGGAGACGATAAGCCGGGGAAAGGGCGGTGACTGGCGATGCCTCGATCGTACGGACTACTCGCTAAAAATCATATTGGATTTTGGCAAGTGTTGTTTCAGTCCGTGTCCCAAATGGGGCCTGGATTATCCGCCGTGTCGGGACTGACGGCGGCGGCGAGCTTCGCAGCCGGTGCGATGCCGCTCGGGATCCTCCTCGCCCTGATCGCATCGCTCTTTGGCGCCAATACCCTAATCCAATTCTCCAAAAAGATTTCGAGTGCGGGGGGCTACTACACGTTCGTTGCCCAAGGCGCGGGCGCTCGTACTGGCGTCTTCACCGGATGGATTTACTTGCTGTATCAGGGCATTAATGCGCCCGCCATGATCCTCTTTTTTGGATTCCTAATGCAATCCGTGCTCGATATGGGGCTTGGGATTCATCTGCCCAGTTGGAGTTGGTGGCCCTTTTCGATGATCGCGGCCGCCTTCGTCTGGTATATCTCGATTAAGGGAATCCGACCGTCACTGCAATACTCGATGGTGGCCGGCCTGATTGAATTTCTTGTTTTCGTGATTCTGGGGGCCGTCCTCATCGCGAAGGCTGGTCCCCACAATTCGCTGACACCCTTTTCGCCACGGACTTCACCGACAGGATGGTCCGGCATTGGACTCGCCATGGTGTTTGGGCTCTTTTCCTTTGCAGGTTACGGGGCTGCGGCACCCCTGGGAGAAGAGGCCAAGAATGCCAAGACGACCATCGCGCGCGCCGTCTTTATCGCCGTGTTGGTGATCGGGCTCTACTACGTGTTTATCGGCTATGCCTCCACCGTGGGATGGGGAATACATAAAATGGGAAGCTATGCTTCTCTGCCTTTACCATTAATGACCATGGCCCAAAATACCTTAGGTTCAATATGGTTTTGGCTTCTCGCCGTGCTGGTCATTAACGGAACCATTGCGTGCATTACCGCCATTCACAATGCGCAAGTGCGTGTCCTCTATGCACTCGGTCGCGACCACATTGTGATTCCACGTCGGTTGGCCCAAACCCATGCGATCTACCGCTCGCCCCATCAGGCCATCCGGTTTCAATCCATCACGAGCATCCTGATTGTTACCGTAGTAGGGTTTTGGCTCGGTAGTTTTGCTGGGTTTGTCTTTCTGGGTGAACTCATGACGCTGTCGACACTCATCGTGCATATCATGGCCAACCTCTCGTTGACCCGGTACTATCGAAAGATCGGCCAATTCCGTTGGCTAATCCATGGGGTCTTTCCAGGGCTTGCAACCTTGCTCTATCTCCTCCCCATCTACTTCACCCTAATTCCCGTGCCTCCTTTCCCAGATAATATCCCCCCATACCTCCTCATTGGGTGGCTTATCGCAGGAATTGTCCTACTTTGGGGGATTTTTAAACGCCACCCGGAACGGATCCAGAAGGCGGGCCTCATAACCGCTGACACCGATCACGAGGAAAATGTCGAGTAGGGTTGTGTTGCATGCCGAAAGCCCCTCATCGGAATAGGGCGGCATTCCGGTAACGCGTGCAGGGTGGCTTAATGTTTCTTCCACGTCGGGTCCCGAGTGTTAAAAATTGCTTGATCGTACTGACGCCGAGCGATCTCGTCGGGTCGTCGAGGACGAGAATACGATTGTCGTAGTGGATGGTCTGGCCTGTCTCATTGCGAAAACCCCGCTGATGAGCGACAGTAGACTTGGAAATTGAAGGAGACCCGGACCGTGCGTCTCACGATTCGCTGTTGGGGCGGACCTACCGTTTGTTGCAAACGACGCCCAGTCCTCATCGGCACCATATTGGACTGCGCATGCGGTAAACACAACACCGTCTGGGTTTCGGGGATTCGACCATTCTGCAAAGCCTTGCCGATAGGTAGAAAATTTTTCTTCACGGCGCGATCCTTCTCAGTCTTACTCCGTTTTACCCAGTAGAGAGGATGAGTGATCGGTGTGGCCCGTCCTGAAGAGCATTGGCTTAACCCATGGCTTGACGAATATGGCGATCGACTCCTGAGTTTCGTTTTGTCTTATACCCAGGACCGGGATATCGCCCATGATATTGTGCAAGAGACGTTCTTGCGCCTTTATCAAGAGCATTCGCGCAAGCCGTGGCGCACACTACACGCAGGTTGGCTGTATACAGTGGCGCGCCGACTGACCATCGGTCACTACCGTCAGCATCGCGTGTTAGTTTTGACTGCAACAGTACCCGAACGGGCCCGGGATATCGGTCATCTCAATCTAGAAATTGATGCGATACTCCGTGACTTGCCGGGCTTGGACCGCGAGTTGCTTCTGCTGTTCTACTATCAAGATTGGCCGCTGGCCAAGCTGGCGGATCACTATAAAATTCCAGTCGATACGGTTAAATCCAGATTGCATCGGGCGCGGCGCAGATTTCAGCGATTGTGGAAGGACGGGGAGGCCGACGATGGATCGCGATGAAATAACGTTCAAACAATCTTTAGAACAGTATCTGGGGCCCTCTCATCGAGATGTCCATTTTGTGCCATCGGACGCCTTCTGGAACCAAGTAACGCGCCCCCCGCGACGTGCTCGATCGATGCTATGGGGTGCCGCCGTCGCCGCTCTCGTTGCACTCATCGTGGTCGGGCCGGGTCTCACCAAGCATCCGGCGTCCAATGCCTCCTCCCGAGCCGCTAGATTTCCTGTTCCTTTGATGGGGTTTCGCATGGTCACCATGCAAAACGGATGGGCAGAAGGTCTCAACGATACTTTATACGTGACTAAGTCGGGTGGTCAATCTTGGATTCCCCTGGTGCGGAACGCGGGCACTCACGGCTTATTCCCTGTCGGGCCGTCGACGCTCTGGTACTTAGGGAAGATTAGTGGCTCTCCCCAACATTATCGAATGGCGGTGTGGCGAACCACAAACCTCGGTCGCACGTGGCAAGAAACTTCGGTTCCCTTGGCCTGGGTCCCGCAAGTTATGGAGATCTGGGCTGAAAATTCCCACCAGGCTCTGGTTACCGTCGCTAGTCAAAACCACGGCTCGTCACAGCTCCAAATGGTGTTTCGGGTGACTGGGAAGACATTATCCCCTTCCGTTGTACTCCCCCCCACCTTAGTGCCCGCAAATCGCGGCATAGACCTGGCGACCTCGGGGGACAACGGGCAGCAAATCTGGCTGTCTACCGTAGGCCCGTCCTCTCTGATCTTATGGTCCATCCGGCAAGGCCGTCTGACTCGGGTCGCCTTGCCACCCGCTAATGGCACGACCGGTCACGACACGATGCGACCGGTGGGTAGTGTCCAATCTCCCACTGCGCACACGAGCTTCTTGGCAGTCAATGACCAACCCCAAATAGTCCCTACAAGGAACTCCTGGGGCGCGCTCTATAGGTGGTCGTTGGGTCATTGGGTGCTAGCGTGGAAGACACGGGGAATCATCCTGCAAAGTCAGTTCGTTTCGGGTCAAGTCGGTTGGATCTTAATGAATAAAGAGGGTAGTCGGGGCCTGTATACGATGATGCTGCACACTACCAACGGCGGGAAAAGCTTTTCTTCACTGCCAATGCCTCCCCATGGCTCTTTTTCTTTCATCAATGCACGTGATGGCTGGTCCTATCTGACGGCCAAACCAGGCCATCCCACGATGTGGCAGACCACAGACGGCGGCAAAAATTGGACGAGATTCCCATAACCCCAGAGCTATGGTTCCCCGGAGTACACTGATGCCAGCAGCACTTATGACCCCGCTTTGGCGACGCAATTTAATGCCATCGACCCGGATACTAAGAGAGGGATGCCATTCGTGCACATCTACGCTAAGCACCCGTCGTGCACCTGATGAGGCCGTCTACGGGTGGGGGTACTCATGGCGCGAGATATACCTATCCCGTCGGTAGTCCCGAGAATTACACTAAGTTCCCGCCGCACAGCCGAGAATTCCCGCACCTATAGCACACGCAAATCGCGTTCACCCGGTAGGCACGAATGGTTCTCATGTAACAGCCCGACAGACTTCAGCGAGACGCCTTTGTCCCAAAGAGAAACGATGCGGCCCCAGCCTAGA